>NZ_JAKSXU010000064.1:0-2082 GCF_022829325.1 Methylobacterium sp. J-092
CGAGGCCGAGATCGGCTGGGCGCCGTCCAAGACCTTCGAGCAGGCGCTGGAGGAGACCGTGCGCTGGTACCTCGACAACGCGGCCTGGTGGCGCCCGATCCGCGAGGGCCGCTACGCCGGCGAGCGCCTCGGCCTCGCCCCAGCCGCTTGACCGAGCGCTCGCGACGCCTTCGACATCAGCATCGAGCGAGAGGGCGCTCCGTTATCTGAAACACGTGAGCGGCCAAATCGTACTTCGCACGCCGCTCCGTGCTCAGCCTCGCATAGGCAACCCGATCCTTCATGAAGTAGGCGTTGGCGCACACCAGGTCTCCATCGAAAGCCGGAACCTCTTCGATGCGCTTCAATCGCAACCCGAAAGGTTCGAGCTGCGCGATCAAGTCGTGAAACAACGCTTGCCGTTTGTAAACGGGATAGAAGAATACCTCCGTCTCGATGCCGACGACGTTGTGAAGCAGCGACCCGAACCCTTCAAGAACATGGCTCTCGTAGCCTTCGACGTCGATCTTGATGACGTCCGGAACGGGCGCCTTGCCGGCATCGACGAGGCCATCGTAGCGGGCACATTCGATCTCGACCGTATCTTTGACGTGATAGCTGGCCGCGATCTGATAATCGCTGAGGAATGCCGAGTTCGCCTCGAGTATCGACGTGCAGCCATAATGCTCCCCGATATGGAGCTGCTGCGGACCATTCCGGTCGGCCAGGCCGGTCTCGATCACGAAGGACTTTTCGAAGGCGGAGAGCTGATCGCGCAGGCGACGCGCCTCTTCGGGATTCGGCTCGAACAGCACCGGTATGATATTGTCTTTCTGTCGCAACCATTTCGGCTGGATGCCCTTCGATGCACCGACATCGACGAAATGAATCTTATGTTCCAAGCGGATCTTGCGCGATGGAAGGGGAACGATCTCTTCCAAAGCTTCTGATATGAGTGCGTAAGCCTTCTGTCTTAGATACGGCATCGTGCGCTCCACGGCTTCTCGACCAGTAGCAGCGGATCCGAACGAGAAATCAATTTCAAATCGGTACTTAGCCTTCTTGGCTCCAGCGCGCGCGAGCCGTTTTCCGTTCCTGTCGCGCCGTCGTGGCGGTATCCGGCGGCGAGGTCGCATCGATACGCTTGCATCGTGAAGTCGGCGAAGATTTTCTGGATCGCGCGCCGGAGATCCGGGATGGCGCGGGGAGCGGCGGCGCGCAGGCAGGCCTTCAGCTTGGCAAAAGCCTCCTCATCCTGCGCTTGTCGATGGATCGATCGGGTCGACGTCGGGGCGGTCGAGCGGTCGCTGGCGGCTCCGTGCGCCGGCCGCCGCGAGCCCCCGCGGACACCGGCCACCTTGTGGAGGTTCAGGTCGTCGAGGATGACGGTGTCGCGCCGCTCCAGCTTTGGGACCTGCCTGTCGGTGCCGTCGGCGCGAAACCAAGCCCCGTCCCCGGCCCGATCACGCAGGGCGACGGCCGTGGGACCGCCGGTGATAAGGGCGGCGGCGGTCTCGTGATGCCCGTGCGGCACGGCAGCGCGCACCGCGCGGAGCCCGGCCTCGGCGGCAGGCGACCGCCGTGTGGGTGGCCGTCGCGTCGCGGACGGTCGATCCGTCCGGATCGAAGCCGAGCCGCCCCTCGAACCAGTCCTGCCCGGTTGCTCTCGCGTCCGCCCGTTCCTGCTCCGATGCCGCCGGAAGACGCGCACCGGCCGCCGGTGCCGGTCGGCACGCCGAGCCCGCCAGGGCATCGCACGGCGCGTGCAGGACGATCTTCGAACCCGCCTCGTAGAGGCCCGGGATCAGGTCGGCATGCGTTTCGGTGCACCGCGAGGCATGACCGCCACCCGACCGCATTCGTCCCTCGGCTATCGGCTGCCTGCGTCCACCAGCTTCCCGGATCCGGCCTTTCGGCTACCCATGACCGCGACCATGCAGCAGTCGAGCAACTGGCCCGGTCCGAAGTACGAGCCTGGGCAAACCCGAGCCCCGATCCCGCGTCGCCGGCAGCCCCGCCGGCCCCGGCGGGGTGTGACCGCGCGGATCCGGCCCCATGACGGTCCCTGCAACCTGCGAAGCGGGGAGGCGCGGGGGGGGGGGG
>NZ_JAKSXU010000065.1:0-723 GCF_022829325.1 Methylobacterium sp. J-092
CAGCCCAAGCGGGGGCGGATCTGGGACAACGACGGCTCCTGCGTCCGTCTTCGCCCGGAACACCGCAATCACGTGTGGTCGTACGACTTCGTCGAGGCCCGCACGCATGATGGAAGCAATATCCGGATGCTCAACGTGGTCGACGAGTTCACCCATGAATGCTTAGCGATCCGGGTCGCCCGCAAATTAAAGGCGATCGACGTCATCGACGTGCTCTCGGCTCTGTTCATCGTGCGTGGCGTACCTGGCCATATCCGTTCGGATAACGGCCCGGAGTTCGTTGCGAAGGCCCTCCAAGCTTGGATCACCGGCGTCGGAGCAAAGACGGCCTACATTACACCAGGCTCACCGTGGGAGAACGGCTACGTCGAAAGCTTCAACGCGCGGCTTCGCGACGAACTCCTGAACGGCGAGATCTTCTACACACTCAGGGAAGCGCAGGTCGTCATCGAAAGCTGGCGACGTCACTACAACGGCGTGCGCCCGCATGCCTCTCTGCGATACCGACCGCCGGCCCCGGAGGTGTTCATGCCAGCCTTCTCCGCTTGGCCGGCTGCGCTTGCCAGACCAGCTCCGCCGGACAAGCTACCCGTGGCGGAGCGGCCCACCGTGCACTAACTCTACCCTTGGACCACCTCGTGGGGGCCGATCAGACAGAGCACCTGCGTCACGGTATCCATAATGCAATTTGCGCGTTGTACCAGCATTGCAAACACGTCACAG
>NZ_JAKSXU010000066.1:0-347 GCF_022829325.1 Methylobacterium sp. J-092
AAGGTGGGCCACAGCAGCGCAACGGGACCGTTGCCGGTTCAGACCCCGGCCAAGGGCCGCGGCCCGGACAGGTTTTTTGTTCTTTGCCCAGGGGGCAGGTGGCCCAAGTAGGAATCGGGCCGTTGCGCTGTTTCACGTGAAACAATTGGGGCGGGGGGCCAGGGGTCGCGGTCGGGGCTCATCCCGAGGCCCCCAGAAAGGTTCGGAAGACAACCGCGGGTTTCCCCCCCCCCCCCTGCGGGGGAGGGTGGGCCTCGCGTCAGCGAGGGTCGGGACAGGGGAGCGCCCTTTCCGGAAACGGAGCTCCCCTCTCCCCCCCTGCTCCGCAGGGTACCCTCCCCCGCAGA
>NZ_JAKSXU010000111.1:0-140132 GCF_022829325.1 Methylobacterium sp. J-092
CCTGCAAGGCCGTCTCCTGCAAGGCCGTCTCCTGCAAGGCCGTCTCCTGCAAGGCCGTCTCCTGCAAGGCCGTCTCCTGCAAGGCCGTCTCCTGCAAGGCCGTCTCCTGCAAGGCCGTCTCCTGCAAGGCCGTCTCAGGCAGGCCCGTCTCTGAAGTGGCCTGAACCGGCCGCCGTCCGTCCGTCATGGGCTGTTCCCGCCGCTCGACCCGAGCACGCCCTATAGCAGGCCGCGGGCCGAGCCGCCCCTGCGGCGATCGCCCGGGTGACGGAGCGGAGCGTCCGGAAAGCGTGCGATGCGACGCTTGTGCGGTTGCGCCTTTCACGACCTTGTGGTCTGACACCGCGATCGGATACCCGGGCCTCGCGCCTTCGGGGCGTCCATTCCGTCGAGCGACACCGCAAACCTCGTTCAAGCAAGATGCGGGCGGTCGACGGAGCGTAACGTGACCAAGGGGAGCCACGAGAGGCACATGCGGACGGCGCAGACGAAACACCGCTCCATGAGGGGGCTCGCCGCGTTCGGCGCGCTGCTCCTGACGTCGTCGCAGGCCCTGGCCGCCGGCATCGGCCAGCCCGAGCCCTGGCAGATGGACCGCCAGGTCCCCGTGACCGAGAACGCACGCGACATCCTCCAGTTCGAGTCGTGGGTGCACTGGCTGTCGCTGGCCATCTGCGTGTTCGTGCTCGGCCTGATCCTGTGGTGCATCTACCGCTTCAGCGAGAAGCGGAACCCGACGCCCTCGAAGACCACCCACAACACCCTGATCGAGGTGGCCTGGACCATCGTCCCGGTGCTCATCCTCGTCGCCGTCGCGATCCCGTCGTTCCGCCTGCTGCGCGTGCAGCTATCGGATCCGAAGTCCGACGTGATGATCAAGGTCACCGGCCACGCCTGGTACTGGTCCTACGAGTACCCCGCCGACCAGGGCGGCGGCTTCTCGTTCGATGCCAACATCGACGAGGACAAGCAGCCGCGGCTGCTGCAGACCGACAACGAGATGGTCGTTCCGGTGAACAAGATCGTCAAGATCCAGGTCACCGCCGCCGACGTCATGCATTCGTGGGCGATGCCGTCCTTCGGCTTCAAGATCGACGCCGTCCCCGGCCGCCTCAACCAGTTCTGGTTCAAGGCCGACCGCGAGGGCACCTATCACGGCCAGTGCTCCGAGCTCTGCGGCCAGCGCCACGCCTACATGCCGATCGTCGTCCGCGTCGTGAACGACGAGGCCTACGCAGCCTGGCTCGGCGAGGCCAAGACCAAGTACGCCCGCATCGACGACGGGTCCAAGCTCGCCGACGCCCGGTAGCGGGCGCGCTTCGGGCCGGCGCCGCGACGGCGCCGGCCCGACCCACCGAGATCTCGAGAGACACGCACAAGGCTCAGCTCAGATGGCAACCGCCGCAGCGCATGCAGGGGCCCACGAGGCCCACGACCACAAACCTTCGTTCTTCGCCCGCTGGTTCCTGTCGACGAACCACAAGGACATCGGCACGCTCTACCTGCTGTTCGCGTTCTGCGCGGGCATGATCGGCGCGTTCCTGTCCTTCGGCATCCGGATGGAGATGGAGGCGCCCGGCCTCCAGTACTTCTCCAATCCGCAGACGTACAACGTCTTCGTCACCGGCCACGGCCTCATCATGGTGTTCTTCATGGTGATGCCGGCGCTGATCGGCGGGTTCGGCAACTGGTTCGTGCCGCTGATGATCGGCGCGCCGGACATGGCCTTCCCGCGCATGAACAACATCTCGTTCTGGCTGACGGTGGCGGGCTTCTGCAGCCTGATCTGCTCGCTGTTCGTCGAGGGCGCGCCCGGCGCGTCCGGCGCCGGCACCGGCTGGACCGTCTACCCGCCGCTCTCCACCGCCGGCCATCCCGGCCCGGCCGTCGACTTCGCGATCTTCGCGCTGCACCTCTCCGGCGCCGGCTCGATCCTCGGGGCGATCAACTTCATCACGACCATCCTCAACATGCGCGCCCCCGGCATGACGCTGCACAAGATGCCGCTCTTCGCCTGGGCCGAGCTCGTCACCGCCTTCCTGCTGCTGCTGTCGCTCCCGGTCCTCGCCGGCGCGATCACCATGCTGCTCACTGACCGCAACTTCGGCACCACCTTCTTCGACCCCGCCGGCGGCGGCGACCCGATCCTGTACCAGCACCTGTTCTGGTTCTTCGGTCACCCCGAAGTGTACATCATGATCCTGCCGGCCTTCGGCATCGTCTCGCACATCATCGCCACGTTCTCGCGCAAGCCGGTCTTCGGCTACCTCGCGATGGCCTACGCGATGGTCGCGATCGGCGTCGTCGGCTTCGTCGTGTGGGCGCACCACATGTACACCGTCGGCCTGTCGCTGCAGACGCAGTCCTACTTCGTGTTCGCCACCATGGTGATCGCGGTGCCGACCGGCGTGAAGATCTTCTCCTGGATCGCGACGATGTGGGGCGGCTCGATCCGCTTCACCGCGGCGATGCACTGGGCGGTGGGCTTCATCTTCCTGTTCACGGTCGGCGGCGTCACCGGCGTCGTGCTCGCGAACTCGGCGGTCGATAAGTACCTGCACGATACCTACTACGTCGTCGCGCACTTCCACTACGTGCTCTCGCTCGGCGCCGTGTTCATTATCTTCGCCGGCATCTACTACTGGTTCCCGAAGATGACCGGCCACATCATCCCCGAATGGGCCGGCAAGCTGCACTTCTGGCTGGCCTTCATCGGCGCGAACATCCTGTTCTTCCCAATGCACTTCCTCGGGCTCGCCGGCATGCCGCGTCGCTACGCCGACTACCCGGAGGCGTTCGCGGGCTGGCACAAGGTCTCGACCTACGGCGGCCACATCTTCGGCCTCGGCATGATGGTGTTCGTGATCGGCGTCATCCTCGCCTTCCGCTCGAAGGAGCGGGCCGCGGACAACCCCTGGGGTCCCGGCGCAACCACCCTGGAGTGGACGCTGTCGTCGCCGCCGCCCTTCCACCAGTTCGAGACGCTGCCCCGCATCGTCGACGAGCCGGGTCACCATTAACCACTTCGCGGGGGCCGCATCGCGCGGCCCCCGCCCTTCCCCGGATCCTTCCCGCGAAGGGTCCCGGCAAGGGCGGTGCGACGGTCCGGTCTGAGCGGCGCTCGGTAGGATCCCCCCTTTTTCCGGGCGTGCGACGCCCGGACGTTTGGAACTGTTCCGGTTCGCGACTTCCCGTGCCGGATCGAGCGCTCCCGCCGCGCGGGCCCGAGCGCGAAAAGCAGAATGGTTGCGGTGTCCATGACCACCCTGTCGAACAGCCTGCCCGCCGGCGCGACGCCGGTCTCGGTCGTTGGCGGAGACGTGCCCGACTACTTCGCCCTGCTGAAGCCGCGGGTGATGGTGCTGGTGATCTTCACCGCCCTCGTCGGCATGGTGGTGTCGCACGGCCACGTGCCGCCGGCCGTCGCGGTGATCTCGCTACTGATGATCGCCATCGGCGCCGGCGCCTCGGGCTGCCTCAACATGTGGTGGGACGCCGACATCGACGCGATCATGACGCGCACCGCCAAGCGCCCGATCCCCGATGGCCGCATCCAGCCGAACGAGGCCCTGGCCTTCGGCCTCGTGCTCTCGGTCGGCTCGGTGATGGTGCTCGGGCTCGCCGCGAACTGGCTCTCGGCCGGGCTGCTCGCCTTCACCATCGTGTTCTACGCGGTGATCTACTCGATGTGGCTCAAGCGGGCGACCGCTCAGAACATCGTCATCGGCGGCGCCGCCGGCGCCCTCCCCCCGGTGATCGGGCAGGCGGTGGTGACCGGTTCGGTCGGCATCGAGTCGCTCGTGCTGTTCGCGATCATCTTCATCTGGACGCCGCCGCACTTCTGGGCGCTGGCCCTGGTGAAGGCCGGCGAGTACGCCAAGGCCGGAATCCCGATGATGCCGAACACCGCCGGCCCGACCTCGACCCGCCGCCAGATCATCTACTACACGCTGCTGCTCGCGCCGCTCGGCCTCTTGCCGGTCTGGCTCGGCTTCGCCGGCCTGCTCTACGCGGTGGTCGGCGTGCTGGGCGGCCTCGGCATGCTGGCCTTCAGCGTGCAGGTCTATCGCAACCGCGAGGGCGAGGCCGAGAAGAAGGCCGCCATGGGGATGTTCGGCTTCTCGATCCTCTACCTCTTCGTTCTGTTCTCGGCGCTGCTCGCCGAGCAGAGCCTCGGCCTGTTCCGCCCGGTCTTCGCCTGATGGAATACGATCCGCACGGCTTTCCCAAGATCGAGATGCGCCCCCTCACCCCCGAGGAGGAGGCGCGCCGGCGCAAGCGCTCGATCGCGATCGCCCTGGCGCTCGGCGCCATGGTGCTGCTGTTCTTCGTCCTGACGATCGCCAAGCTCGGGCCGCAGATCCTGAACCGGCCGCTCTGATGAGCACACCGAACACCGACAGGACGATGCTGCGCACCGCCTTCGCCTGCGGCGGCATGGCCGTGGGCATGATCGGCCTCGCCTTCGCGTCGGTGCCGCTCTACGACGCGTTCTGCAAGGCGACCGGCTACGACGGCACGCCGCGCCAGGGCCCGGCGCTCACCGCCGGCGTCGCCACCGACGACAGCATGGTCGTCCACTTCGACACCAACGTGTCTTCCTCGCTGTCGTGGCGGTTCAAGGCCGAGTCGCGCCGGGTCGAGGCGCATCTCGGCGAGACGAAGACCGTGTTCTTCCAGGTCAAGAACACCGGCACGACGCCGTCCACCGGCGTGGCGACCTTCAACGTGCAGCCCGGGCTGATGGGCAGCTACTTCGTCAAGATCGAGTGCTTCTGCTTCAAGGAGCAGACGCTCCAGCCGGGCGAGACGCTCGACGTGCCGGTGGTGTTCTACATCGATCCCGAGGTGCGCAAGGATTCGAACACCGCGCATCTCTCCGAGATGACGCTGTCCTACACCTACTTCGCGTCGAAGAACGGCGAGCCGGTCACGGCTGCGGTCGCCAACACGAGCACGGCCGGAAACAAGCGGGATTTCTGACCGTGCCGGGATTTCCCGGTGCGCGAAGCGTGACAACACGCGCCCGCCTCCGCTAAGGGTGCGGGTAGACCGGACGGGCCGGACGGCCCGAATTCGGCGTTCAGGGTAAGCGGACCGCGAGCCGGCGACGGCGCAGGACCGACGGGGTCGAGGAGAGACGGGTAAGATGGCCGAGGCGCACGCCAAGAATCACGACTTCCACATCCTCGCACCGAGCCCTTGGCCGCTCATCGGCGCCTTCTCCGGCTTCGTGATGGCCTTCGGCGCCGTGTTCTGGATGAAGAGCCTGCAGATCGGCACGCTCACCCCCGGCCCCTACATCTTCGGCGCCGGCTCGCTCGGCGTGCTCTACACCATGTTCTCGTGGTGGAAGGACGTGGTCCACGAGGCCAACCAAGGCGACCACACCCGCGTGGTGCAGCTTCATCACCGCTACGGCATGATGATGTTCATCGCCTCCGAGGTGATGTTCTTCGTCGCGTGGTTCTGGGCCTATTTCGAGGCGGCGCTCTACACCGCCGACCCGATCCAGGCCTCGCGCGTCGGCTTCACCGGCGGCGTCTGGCCGCCGAAGGGGATCGAGGCGTTCGACCCCTGGCACCTGCCGCTGCTGAACACCCTGATCCTGTTGACCTCCGGCACCACCGTGACCTGGGCCCACCACGCCCTGCTCCACGACGACCGCAAGGGCCTGAAGTACGGCCTGTGGCTGACCGTGATCCTCGGCGTGCTGTTCACCGCCTGCCAGGCCTACGAGTACGGCCATGCGCATTTCGGCTTCGCCGGCAGCATCTACTCGTCGACCTTCTTCATGGCGACGGGCTTCCACGGCGCGCACGTCCTCATCGGCACGATCTTCCTCGGGATCTGCCTGTACCGCGCCTATCTCGGGCAGTTCACGGTCAAGCAGCATCTCGGGTTCGAGTTCGCCGCCTGGTACTGGCACTTCGTCGACGTGGTGTGGCTGTTCTTGTTCGCGGCGATCTACGTCTGGGGTTCGGGCGCCGGGCACGCGGCGCACTGATCGCGATCGGGCAGGATCCCCTGTGACGCAGGGGGGACATGCATCGAAGGGCGGCTCCGGCCGCCCTTTTTCGTGTCCGGGCACCCATATCCTCGTTGAGGCCGACACGTGGTGCATCGCTGCGGGGCTTCACGTCATGCAAGGAACCTGAGCTTGGCCCGGACCTACACGCCACAAGCACCGATCTCGACCGGCCTGCGCGGCCGCTGCCCGCGCTGCGGCGAAGGCCACATGTTCAAGGGGTTCCTCACCGTCGCCCCCGCCTGCGAGGTCTGCGGCCTCGACTACGGCGCGTTCGATTCCGGCGACGGGCCGGCCTTCTTCGTGATGTCGATCGTCGGCATCCTCGTGGTCGGCCTCGCCCTGTGGATGGAGATCACCTACCAGCCGCCAATGTGGGTCCACGCGCTGGTGGCCGGATCGCTCTCGATCGGCCTCAGCCTGATCCTGGTCCGCCCGCTGAAGGGCATGCTGCTGGCCCTGCAATACACCAACAAGGCCGAGCAGGGACGCTTCGAGCCGTGACCGCGGCCGAGACCGCCTCGCGGACGCGCCCCGGCGCGATCCGCGACCTTGTCCCGCCGGCGCTCGCGACGCTGATGGCGCTCGCGATCCTCCTCGGCCTCGGGGTGTGGCAGCTCGAGCGCAAGGGCGAGAAGGAGGCGCTGATCGCCCGCATCGTCTCGCGCTCGCAGGCCGAGCCGGTGCCGCCGCCCGCCGACTGGAACCCGGCGCGCGACGAGTTCGAGCATGTCCGCGTCGGCGGCCGCTTCCTCAACGATCGCGAGACGCTGGTCCACGGGCTCGCGGCCGGCGAGACGCCGGGCCGCGCGCTGCAGGGCTACTATGTGATCACGCCGTTCCGGCGCGACGACGGCTCGATGGTGCTGGTCAACCGCGGCTTCGTGCCGACCGAGCTGAAGAACCAGGCCGACCGCCGCGACGGGCTCGTCGAGGGCGACACCACGATCGTCGGCCTGATGCGCGGCAGCGAGCCACGGACGATGTTCGTGCCGGCGCCCGATCCGGTGCGCAACGAGTGGTTCAACCGCGACGTGCCGGGCATCGCCGCGGCGCGCGGCTTCCCGGAGGCCGCCCCCTACCTGATCGAGGCGGATGCCGCGCCCGGCAGCCGGACCTGGCCGCGCGGCGGGCAGCTCCGGGTCGACCTGCCCAACAACCATCTGCAATACGCCTTCACCTGGTTCGGCATCGCCGCCTGCCTGCTCGGCGTCTTTTCCGTGTTTGCCTGGAAGCGCCTGAACGAGCCGGACGCGCCTTCCGGCGCCTGAGGCCGGGCTTGCGGCGGCGGCGACGCCGGCTACACTCGCTGCGTCCCATGGCGGAGTGATCCGATGCGCAGCTGGCTCGCCCTGTTCCTCGCCCTCGCCTTGACGTCGGCGCACGCGGCCGACGACGGCGCCCGCGAGGCGGCCCGCGCGGCGATCACCCGGCAGGCCGAGGCGCTGGTGCGCGACGACGCCGCCACCGCCTACGCCCAGGCCGCCCCGGCGATCCAGGGCATGTTTCCGACCGCCGACGTGTTCCTCGGCATGGTGCGCAACAACTACCGGCCGGTCTATCGGCACCGCACCTTCGTGTTCGGGCAGATGCAGGACCTCGGCGACGGGGCGCTCTCGCAGGACGTTGCGATCCAGGACGAGGACGGCGTCGACTGGACCGCCGTCTACAGCCTCGAGCGCGGCGCCGACGGAGCGTGGCGCATCAGCGGCTGCCGGCTGGTCAAGGCCGAGGGCACGAACGCCTGAACCCGCCTTGGCGGTCTTCGACACGCCCGACCGCATCGTGTAGAGGGGGCGCCTTCCCCGGAGGCCCCCGTGCTGCACGTCTCGACCCGCGGATCCGCCGCGCCGCTCTCGTTCTCCGATGCCCTGCTCGCCGGGCTCGCCCGCGACGGCGGCCTCTACGTGCCGGAGGCGTGGCCGACCTTGTCCGCGAGCGAGATCGCGGGTCTGGCCGGCAAGCGCTACGCCGACGCCGCCAAGCTGGTGCTGCGCCCCCTGATCGACGGCGAGATCGCGGATGCCGACCTCGACCGGATGATCGAGGAGGCCTACGCCACCTTCCGCCACCCGGCGATCTGCCCGCTGACCCAGCTCGACGACAACCTGTTTCTGCTCGAGCTCTTCCACGGCCCGACGCTCGCGTTCAAGGACGTGGCGATGCAGCTGCTCGGGCGGCTGATGGACCACGTGCTCCGCGCCCGCGGCAGCCGCGCCACCATCGTCGGCGCGACCTCGGGCGACACCGGCAGCGCCGCGGTCGAGGCCTTCGGCGGACTCGACCAGGTCGACATCTTCATCCTGTTCCCGCACGGCCGCGTCTCGGAGGTGCAGCGCCGGCAGATGACCTCGGTCGACGCGCCGAACGTCCACGCGCTCGCGGTCGACGGCAACTTCGACGACTGCCAGAACATGGTGAAGGCCATGTTCCAGCATGCCGACTTCGCCGACGCGGTGAAGCTCTCGGGCGTCAACTCGATCAACTGGGCCCGCGTCGCGGCGCAGGCCGTGTACTACTTCACCAGCGCGGTCGCGCTCGGCGCGCCGCACCGCAAGGTGTCGTTCGCGGTGCCGACCGGCAACTTCGGCGACGTGCTGGCCGGCTGGGTCGCCAAGCGCATGGGGCTGCCGATCGAGCGCCTGATGATCGGCACCAACGCCAACGACATCCTGGCGCGCACCCTCGAGCACGGCGTCTACGAGCTGCGCGGCGTCCAGGCCACGACCTCGCCCTCGATGGACATCCAGATCTCGTCGAACTTCGAGCGGCTGCTGTTCGAGGCGCTCGATCGCGACGCCGCCTCGCTCGGCCGCCTCATGTCCGGGCTCAAGCAGTCCGGCGGCTTCAACGTCGACGAGGGGGTGCTCGCCAAGGTGCGTGCCGAGTTCGACGCCACCGCCGTGTCGGAGCCCGACGTGATGGACGAGATCGCCCAGACCCACGCCGCCACCGGGCATGTGCTCGATCCCCACAGCGCCATCGGCGTGCGGGCCGCCCGCCGCCTGCTGCGGAAGGACCCGGCGACCCCGGTGGTGGCGCTGGCGACCGCGCACGCCGCCAAGTTCCCCGATGCGGTGAGCCGCGCCACCGGCGGCCTTCGCCCCGCCCTTCCCCCGCATCTCGCCGACCTGATGGACCGGCCCGAGCGCATGACGCGGGTCGGCAACGACCAGGCCGCGGTCGAGTCCCTGATCCGCGACCGCGCGCGCATCACGAGGGGCGCATGAACCAGCACTTCGCCACCCACGCCGCCTCCCCGGGCCTGCGCATCACCACCCTCGACAACGGCGTCACCGTCGCGACCGAAGCGATGCCGGGCGTGGCCACCGCGACGCTCGGCGTCTGGGTCGGGGCGGGATCGCGCCACGAGCGCCCGGACGAGAACGGCCTGAGCCACCTCATCGAGCACATGGCGTTCAAGGGCACGCGCACGCGCTCGGCCCGGGCCATCGCCGAGGACATCGAGAACCTCGGCGGCGAGATCAACGCCGCGACCTCGGCCGAGGGCACGAGCTACACCGCGCGGGTGCTCGGCGAGGATGTCGGCACCGCGCTCGACGTGCTCGGCGACATCCTGACCGATTCCGTGTTCGACGCGGGCGAGCTCGCCCGCGAGAAGGGCGTGATCCTGCAGGAACATGCCGGGATCGAGGACACGCCGGACGACGTGGTCTACGACGCCTTCACCGAGGCCGCTTTCCCCGGGCAGCCGATCGGGCGCCCGATCATCGGCCGGCCGGAGACCATCCGGAGCTTCGACGAGGCCGGCATCCGCGCCTATCTCGCCCGCGAATACACCCCCGACCGCTTCGTGGTCGCCGCCGCCGGCGCCGTCGAGCACGAGGCCTTCGTCGCGTCGGCCGAGCGCCATTTCGGCGCCATGCCGAGGTCGAGCGCGCCCGAGGCGATCCCCGGGACCTATGCCGGCGGCGAGCGCCGCATGCCGAAGAAGCTCGAGCAGGCCAACGTGGTGATCGGCCTGCCCGGCCTGTCGTTCCGCGACGACGCCTACTACGCGCTGCACATGTTCTCGCAGGTGCTCGGCGGCGGGCTGACCTCGCGGCTCTGGCAGGAGGTGCGCGAGACCCGTGGCCTCGCCTACGAGATCCAGGCGTTTCACTGGCCGTTCTCCGATTGCGGGCTGTTCGGCATCGGCGCGGCGACCTCCGGCGCGGACCTGCCCGAGCTCGTCGAGGTGACGCTGTCGGCGACCGCGCGCGCGGCACGCGACCTCGACACCGTCGAGATCGCCCGCGCCAAGGCGCAGCTGAAGGTCTCGCTGCTGTCTGCGCTGGAGACGCCCGGCGGCCGGATCGAGCGCAACGCGCGCCAGATCCTCGCCTGGGGCCGCGTGATCCCGGCCGAGGAGGTGATCGCCAAGGTCGACGCCGTCACGGTGGACCACGTGCGCGCGGCCGGCCTCGCGGTCCTCGCCGGGACGCCGACGCTCGCCGCCATCGGCCCGATCAAAAAGCTCCCGTCCCTCGACCGGATCACGGCGGTGCTGCGCGCCGCCTGAGCGAGACCGGGGACGACACGCCCGCGCTGCGACCGAAAACTTGTTTTGGCCGCAAAAGCGGGCGATCCCCGGCCCGGACGATCGCGTATGCCAGCGGTGGGTGACGCCGGCCGCCGGGCCTCTACCGCCTTGCTCCAGGTTAATCCCGCCTCTACCACTGCGCGGAACCTGAGCCGTACTCGCCGCCGTACCCGGCCGGAACACTCGCCCGTTGCGCATCCTCGCCCTTTATCTCGCACTCTTCTGCGGCCTTCTGCTCAGCGGTTCCGCTCGGGCCGTGGAGGCGGTGCGGGTCACCCTCGACGCGCCGGTGATCGACCTGACGACGGCGATCGAGCGCTACCGCTCGGACGGCGACCTGATCCAGATCTCGACGGCACCGGGCAAGGACGGCATCGTCCGCCGCATCGTCGTGAAGGCGCGCGATGCCGGCGCGCGGCCCGACTGGATGGTGTTCGCGCTCACCAACGACACCGACGAGCAGATCGAGCGCATCCTCGTCGCGCCGCATTTCCGGCTGGTCGATTCCGGCGTGGTCTGGCCCGATCTCGGCGGCTCGCGCATCGCGGCGATCACCGCGAGCCAGGGCATCCGGCCCGAGCGCAACGAGAACCCGGAAGCCGACGAGTTCGTCATCACCCTCGATCCCGGCACGACGATCACCTACGTCGCCGAGCTGCGCGGCCCGAACATCCCGCAGGTGCACCTCTGGGATCAGGACGCCTACCGCAAGAAGGCCGCCGGCCTGACGCTCTACAAGGGCATCATCATCGGCATCAGCGGCCTGCTGGCGCTGTTCCTCACCATCGTCTTCGTGGTCAAGGGCGCGATCATCTTCCCCGCGGCGGCCGCGCTCGCCTGGTCGGTCCTGGCCTATGCCTGCATCGATTTCGGTTTCCTGCAGCGGGTCTTCCCGGTCACCGAGCTGGCGGAGCGGGTCTACCGCGCCTCGGCGGAGGCGGTGCTGGCCGCGACGCTGCTGGTGTTCCTGTTCGCCTACCTCAACCTCTCGCGCTGGCACGTGCGCTACAGCCACGTCGCGTTCTTCTGGCTGACCTTCCTGGCAGGGCTCGTCGGCCTCGCCCTGTTCGATCCGCCGGTGGCGGCGGGCGTCGCGCGCATCTCGATCGCCGCGGTCGCCGGGGTCGGGCTGCTGCTGATCGCCTACCTCGCCGCCCATAACGGCTACGACCGCGCCATCCTGCTCGTCCCGACCTGGACGCTGCTCGTCGTCTGGGTCACGGCCGCCGGCTTCGCGGTGACCGGCCAGATCGGCAGCGAGCTGACCCAGCCGGCGCTGATCGGCGGCCTCGTGCTGATCGTCATGCTGATCGGCTTCACGGTGATGCAGCACGCCTTCGCCGGCGGCGGCCTCACCCACGCCCTCGTCTCCGACACCGAGCGCCGGGCGCTGGCGCTCACCGGCGCTGGCGACGTGGTGTTCGACTGGGACGTGCCGGGCGACCGGGTCTTCGCCGGCCAGGAGATCGAGGTCCAGCTCGGCCTCAAGCGCGGCGCATTGGAGGGGCCGGCCGCGAACTGGCTCGGGCTGCTGCACCCGTTCGACATCGAGCGCTACTCGGCCACCCTCGACACCATGATCGAGGAGCGGCGCGGCCGCATCGTGCACGATTTCCGCCTGCGCACCTCGGGCGGGGCCTATTACTGGTACCGCCTCAAGGCCCGCCCGGTGATCGGCAACGACGGCGAGGTGATCCGCATCGTCGGCACCATCGCCGACGTCACCGAGATCAAGACCGCCGAGGAGCGCCTCCTGCACGACGCCGTGCACGACAGCCTCACCGGCCTGCCGAACCGCGAGCTGTTCGGCGACCGTCTCGATGCCGCGATCGCCTTCGCGAGCCAGGACCCGCGGCTGAAGCCGACGGTGATCGTCCTCGACATCGACCGGTTCAAGGGCATCAACGACGCGATCGGCCTCTCGGCCGGCGACTCGATCCTGCTCACCCTGTCGCGCCGCCTCGGCCGCCTGCTGCGGCCGCAGGACACGCTGGCGCGCGTGGCCGGCGACGAGTTCGCGGTCATCCTGCTGTCGGAACGCGATTCGGACCGCATCCTGGCCTTCGCGGAGATGATCCGCCGCGCCATCGCGACGCCGATCACCTATGCCGACCGCGAGATCTTCCTCACCGTCTCGATCGGCCTGGCGCTGCACGAGACCGGCGCCAGCCTCAAGCGCGACGAGGTGTTCAAGAACGCCGAGACCGCGATGGTCCAGGCCAAGCGCGGCGGCGGCGACCGCATCGAGGTGTTCCGCGCCGACATGCGCGCCGAGCGCTCGGACCGGCTGATGCTGGAGAGCGACCTCCGCCGCTCGCTCGAGCGCAACGAGATGAAGGTGCTGTTCCAGCCGGTCGTCCGCCTGGAGGACCGCACGGTGGCCGGCTTCGAGGCGATCCTGCGCTGGGATCACCCCAAGCTCGGGCGCATCCCGCCGGCCACCTTCATGCCGGTCGCGGAAGAGAGCGGGTTCGTCGTCAACCTCGGGATCTTCGCCCTCGAACGGACCGCGCTGGAGCTCGCCGCATGGCAGCGCTCGCTCGAGGTCGACCCGCCGATCTTCGCCTCGGTCAACGTCTCGTCGCGCCAGCTGCTGCGGCACGACCTGCTGCACGACGTGAAGACGGTGCTCGCCCGCTCCGGCGTGATCCCGGGCTCGCTCAAGCTCGAGCTCACCGAGAGCCTGGTGATGGAGAACCCCGAATACGCCGCGCAGATGCTGACCCGCATCCACGATCTCGGCGCCGGGCTCTCGCTCGACGATTTCGGCACCGGCTACTCGGCGCTGTCCTACCTGCAGCGCTTCCCATTCGACACGATCAAGATCGACCAGTCCTTCGTCCGCCAGATGGCCTCGGGCAAGACGGCGATCCTGCGCTCGATCGTGCGGATGGCCAACGAGCTCAACCTCGCCATCGTCGCCGAGGGTGCGGAGTCCGAGGCCGACGCCCAGGCCTTGGCCGAGCTCGGCTGCGACTACGCGCAGGGCTACGCCTTCGGCGAGCCGATGACGATGCTGCAGGCCCGCCAGCTCGTGGGGGCGGCACCGGAAGCCGCGTGATCGGGGTTTCATCCCCAGGTCGATTGCTCCGGCGTCCCGAACTCTTGCACCCCCGTCCCGCGGTCCCCCTTCGCGTTGAAGCCAAGCTTTCGGCACCCTAACGCTCGATCGCCGGCCGATCCCGCAGAACCATGCGCGGACGGAGGGCCGATGGGGCTGTCGACATCATGAAAAAACTTCTCTTCTCCGCCGAAGGCCGGATCGGGCGCGCGACCTTCTGGAAGGGCATCCTCGGCTCGGTGTTCGGCGCCATCATCGTCGCGTCCGCGCTGAACTACGTGCTGGCCCAGATGATCCCGAACGAGGCCGCCGCAGGGGAAGGCTTCAAGGTCGATGGGCCGGCAGCGATCCCGTTCGTAATCCTGAACCTCCTCACCACGGTCTTCATCGTCTGGTCGTCGGTCTGCCTCGGGATCAAGCGCTACCACAACCGCGACAAGCCCGGCGTCTGGGTGCTGCTCTCGCTCATTCCGCTCGGCAACCTCTGGTACTTTATCGAGACCGGGTTCCTGCGGGGCACGGTCGGCCCGAACACGTTCGGCCCCGACCCGCGCGGCCGCGGCGTCGCGACGTCCGCGGGCCTGTCTCCGGCGATCTGACGCCGCGCGATCGATGCTGCGACGATCCCGAATCGGTGACGTCGCAGCGTTTCCGCGCGACGATGCGCACCCATTTCGGTCGGCGCCGGGTGCGCAGCCGAATTTTTAGAAGGCGGACGGGCGCCATGCTCGCCCGTCGCCGACCGGAGGAATCGGCGCGTGACAACCGCGATTTAAGCCTCCCTTAACCATGCCGACGGAAGGTTGTGTGGAGAAATGGCAGGGCGCACGACGCCCCTGCCGCGTGCTGGAGAACGGTGATGGCCGAAGCGGCAAGGCGGTTTCGCGAGACGAGCGGATCCGATGTGGTACGCCGGCTGATCGCGCGCCCGATCCGCCTCGACGCGCCGCGCAGCGCCGCGCCGACCGCGTACGCGATGCCGGCTTATGAGCCGGCCGACGCCCGGCTCGAGGCCGCGTTCGCCACCTCGGAGCACGAGATGGCGGCCCTCGAAGACCTCGAATTCCAGGACGAGACCTTCGACGGCGAGCCCGAGGAGGACGTCGTCGAGCGGCTTCAGGCCGAGATGGCGGTGATGAAAGCCATCCTGATGGCCGAGCGGGCCGAGGCGGCTTCCCTACGCGCCCGGATGGCGCTGCACGTCGAGCCGGAGCCGATCGGCGCGGAGGCGCGTGCCACCCGCGAGCGCTGGGCCGGCATGGTCGATCGCCTGCTGATGTCCCCGCGCTGATCGCCGCCATCCTCATGACATTCGGGAGACGACCATGAGCGCGCGCTGCTCGCTCGTCGTCAACGGCAAGTCCGTCCGCATCGCCACCGGCGACACCCCGCTCGATGCGGCGGTCGCCGACGGCATGATCGCGACCGCCCAGGCGACCCACGGCGCCGCCGTTCCGGGACAGGGAGCGACTCCCGGAGCGCGCCGCGTCCCGGGCCGCCGCGAGCGGGTCGACCCGATCAAGCTGGCGCTTCCGGCCGGCCCTTCGATCCACGCGCATGCGGAGGAGCCGGCCCCGGCGGTCGCGATGCGCACCGGCACCGTCACCGAGGTCCGCGCGCTCACGGCGCATGTGATCGAGCTCGTCGTCACGGTGAGCAAGGACCTGCCGCTCGGCCCCGGCGCCCAGGTCGCGCTCGCGCTGGACGGCGTCGGCCTGCGCACCCTGTGCCCGACGCTGCGCGTCGACGGCTCGGCGGAACTCAACGAGCTGGTGTTCCACCTCGCGCGGGACGAGGACGGCTGGTCGCTCGCCGATTCGCTGCCGCTGCATTCCGAGGTGAAGATCCGCGGCCCGGTCGGACGCGCGCAGTACCGCCCCGGCGGCGGACGCCTCGTGCTGGTGTCGGCCGGCTGCGGCTTTGGGCAGATCTGGTCGATCGCCCGCGCCGCCCGCTACATCGAGCCGACCCGCGACCTCTGCGTCGTCGTCGGCGCGCGCGATCCGCTGGATCTCTACATGCGCGAGAGCCTAGAATGGCTGCGGGCCACGGGCGTCGGGCGCATCGTGCTCAGCGCCGACCGCAGCCGCCAGCGGCCGCCGGACGTGCGGCCCGGACCGCTCACAGCCCACCTGCCGGCTTTGCGCGCCACGGACGTGGTGCACGTGGCCGGCGACAGCTCGACGGTCGGCGCGGTGCAGGTTCTCGCGGCTGCCGTAGGCGCACGATGCTATCCGGTCCTGGTCGACGCGTAGATCGCCCAGGCGCGCGTCTCGTTCTCGCTTTGCGACACGAGCCACCCTGAGCCTGAGCGGCTGGCGTGTGCAGCGATTCTCTTGAAGGCGCCCGCCCTTCCCTCCCCCGCAGGAGGGGAGGGAAAACCGCGGCGAGAGGCGTCCCCCTCGACCTGCACCCGCCAGATCTCCTGCGCGTATTCCCGCATCGACCGGTCCGACGAGAACCAGGCCATCCGCGCCGTGTTGCGGATCGCCTTGGCCCACCAGCCGGCCTGGTCCTTCCAGGCGGCGTCGATCTCGCGCTGGACCCGCCAGTAATCGTCGAAGTCGACGGTGAGCAGGTACTGGTCGCGGTGGCGCAGGTCGTCGGTCAGCGGCCGGAAGCGGTTCGGCTCGTCCGGCGAGAACCGGCCCGAGGCGATCATGTCGAGGGCGGCGGCCAGGCGCGGCGAGGCCTGGATCGCGTCGCGCGCGTAGTTGGTCTCGGCGATGCGGGCCTGAACGCCGGCGGCGTCGAGCCCGAAGATGAAGATGTTGTCCGCACCGACATGGTCGCGGATCTCGATGTTGGCGCCGTCGAGCGTGCCGACCGTGAGCGCGCCGTTGAGCGCCAGCTTCATGTTGCCGGTGCCCGACGCCTCCATGCCCGCGGTCGAGATCTGCTCGGAGAGGTCGGCGGCCGGAATGATCGCCTCGGCGAGGCTCACCGAATAGTTCGGCAGGAACACCACCTTCAGGCGGTCGGCGACCTCGGGGTCGTCGTTGACGGCCTTGGCCACGTCCAGCGCCAGCTTGATGATCAGCTTGGCCTGGCTGTAGCTCGGGGCCGCCTTGCCGCCGAAGATCTTGACGCGGGGCGTCCAGTCCTTGTGGGGCTCGGCCTTGATCGCCTGGTAGAGCGCCACCGTCTCGATGACGTTGAGAAGCTGGCGCTTGTATTCGTGGATGCGCTTGATCTGCACGTCGAACAGCGCCGAGGGGTCGACGTCGATCCCGGTGCGCTCGGCGATGATCCCGGCCAGCGCCTGCTTGCGGCTGAAGCGGGCCGCCGCGTAGCGCTTCACGAAGGCCGGATCCTCGGCGAAGGCGTCGAGCCCGCGCAGCAGGCCGGGATCGTCGAGGACGCCGGGCCCGACCGCTTCCACCGCGAGGCGGGTCAGGCCGGGATTGGCGTTGTGCAGCCAGCGGCGGAAGGTGATGCCGTTGGTCTTGTTGACGATCTTGTCGCCGTCGAGCGCGTGCAGGTCGCGGAACACCGTCGAGCGCATCAGATCGGTGTGGAGCGCCGAGACGCCGTTCACCCGGCGCGCGCCGTGGAAGGCCAGGTGCCCCATCCGCACCCGGCGCCCCTGCGATTCGTCGATCAGCGAGACCGAGGCGAGGTGGGCGGCGTCGTGGCGGCCGTGGCGGCCCTGCTCCTCAAGGTGCATCCAGTTGATCAGGTAGATGATCTGCATGTGGCGCGGCAGCAGCCGCTCCATCAGCTCCACCGGCCAGGTCTCGAGCGCCTCCGGCAGCAGGGTGTGGTTGGTGTAGTTCAGCGTGTTGGTCGTGACGTGCCAGGCATCGTCCCACTGCAGCCCGTGATCCTCCAGCAGGATGCGCATCAGCTCGGGCACGGCGATGGCCGGGTGCGTGTCGTTGAGCTGGATCGCGGCGTGGTCGTGCAGCGAGCGAACGTCGCCGCGCTCGGCCACGTGCCGCCGGACGAGGTCCTGCAGCGAGGCTGAGGTGAAGAAGTATTCCTGGCGCAGGCGCAGCTCCTGGCCGGCGGTCGAGGAGTCGCTCGGGTACAGCACCCGCGAGATCGCCTCGGCGCGCATCCGGCTGGAGACCGCGCCGACATGGTCGCCGCCGTTGAACTGCGCCAGATCGACCGGCGCCTCGCTTTCGGCCTTCCACAGGCGGAGCGTGTTCACGGTCTTTCCCCGCCAGCCGACGACGGGCACGTCGTGCGCCACCGCGAGCACCGTCTCGGCCGGATGCCAGTGCCGGCGGATCACGCCGTCCGAGACCGCCGCCATGGCGACGTGGCCGCCGAAGCCGATCGCGTAGGTCGCGTCCGGACGCACGAACTCCCAGGGGTTGCCCTCCGCGAGCCAGGTCTCGGGTGCCTCGCGCTGCCAGCCGTCCTCGAAGGTCTGGCGGAACAGGCCGTGGTCGTAGCGGATGCCGTAGCCGATCGCCGGGATGCCGATGCTCGCCATGCTCTCCATGAAGCAGGCGGCGAGGCGGCCGAGGCCGCCATTGCCCAGAGCCGCGTCGGGCTCGGCGCCCTCGACGGTGCCGAGGTCGACGCCCAGGCTCTGCAGGGCGGCACGCGTGGTCTCGACCAGGCCGAGATTGTTCATCGCGTCCGACAGGAGCCGGCCGATCAGGAATTCGAGGGAGAGATAGTAGACCCGCTTGTTCGGTACCGACGGGTCTGCGGCCTGGCAGGCGTCGACGATCCGGTCGCGCAGCGCGAGGGCGGTGGCCGCGAACCAGTCGCGCTCCCGCGCCGTCTCGGCAGACTTGCCGATCGCGTAGGCGAGCTTGGCGCGGATCGCTTCGCGGAGGTCGGCGACGGCATCGCCCGAGGCGGGCTGCGCCGGCTTGTCCCACACCTGCGGTTCACGGAACGGCACGGTGCTCGTCCGATCCGGCGCGTCGGATCGCTCGTCGCCGGGTACGGGTGCCAAGATAGCGTCTTTCAGCACGTGCAATCCCCCATCGTCGGCCCCGGCGCGTCTTCGCGTCTCGGGAGCGCCGCTTGCGTTCGTCGGCGGCGATCGACCCCTGTCTCGGATCGACGATCCTGCGGTCGCTCACCGGTCTTGTCGAGGCGTCGCTAGGGCTCGATCCCGTCGATGGCGGCGATCTGATTCGCCTTTGTGTCCTTTCAGACACAAGCACCGTCGCACCGAAACCCGACAGGACTTTGTCACGCCGGTGTTGAACTCCGGGTGAACCGTACCCCCGTCGCCTCCCGCCGGCGAAAACGCTAAAGCCGAGCCAGTCAACTTCGGGGATATCGCTCATGGCCGGCACGGTCTGGTGGAAGCGCGGCACGGTCTACCAAGTCTATCCGCGCTCCTTCCAGGACACGGACGGCGACGGGATCGGCGACCTGCCCGGCATCACCGCCCGGCTCGAGCATCTCGCCTGGCTCGGGGTCGACGCGGTCTGGATCTCGCCGATCTACCCGTCGCCGATGGCCGACTACGGCTACGATGTGGCCGACTATTGCGGGATCGACCCGCTGTTCGGCACGCTGGCCGATTTCGACGCCCTGGTCGCGGAAGCGCATCGGCGGCGGCTGAAGGTGATTCTCGACTTCGTGCCGAACCACAGCGCTATCACACATCCCTGGTTCGCGGAAAGCCGCGCGTCGCGCGCGAACCCGCGGCGCGACTGGTACATCTGGCGCGATCCGGCCCCGGATGGTGGGCCGCCGAACAACTGGCTCAGCAACTTCGGCGGACCGGCCTGGACCCTCGATCCGGCCACCGGGCAATACTACTACCACGCCTTCCTGAGGGAGCAGCCCGACCTGAACTGGCGCAACCCGGCGGTGCGGGCGGCGATGCACGACGCCCTCCGGTTCTGGCTCGAGCGCGGCGTCGACGGGTTCCGCGTCGACGTGATCTGGCACCTGATGAAGGATGCCGGATTCCGCGACAATCCGGCCAATCCCGACTTCTCGCCCGAGCAGCCGGAGATCAACCGCTTCGCCCAGGTCTACTCCGCCGACCGCCCCGAGGTGCTCGACGTCATCGCCGAGATGCGCGCGGTGCTGCGCCCCTACGGCGAGCGGGTGCTGATCGGCGAGATCTACCTGCCGATGGAGCGGCTGATGGCCTATTACGGCCTGGACCTCTCCGGCGCCGACATGCCGTTCAACTTCCAGCTGATCCAGACGCCGTGGAGCGCGGAGGCGGTGTCCGACCTCGTTGAGAACTACGAAGCCGCGCTGCCCGACGGCGGCTGGCCGAACTGGGTGCTCGGCAACCACGACCAGCCGCGCATCGCGGCCCGCGTCGGGGCGGACCAAGCGCGGATCGCGGCGATGCTGCTGCTGACGCTGCGCGGCACGCCGACGCTGTATTACGGCGACGAGATCGGCCTGGCCCACGTGCCGATCCCGGCCGACCGCGTCCGCGATCCGTGGGAGCGGAACGAGCCCGGACACGGCCGCGATCCCGAGCGGACGCCGATGCAGTGGGACGGCGAGGTCCATGCCGGCTTCTCGACGGTGGAACCGTGGCTGCCGCTCTCCGGCGATGCGGCGGCCCGGAACGTCGACGCGCTCCGCGACGATCCGACCTCGATCCTCACCCTGTACCGGCGCCTCCTCGCGCTGCGGCGCGAGCACGCGGCGCTTTCGGTAGGCGCGTATCGCGGCATCGCGACCGAAGCGGCCGAAGTGTTCGCCTATGAGCGGTTCGGCGATGACGGCGCGTTCCGCATCCTGCTGAACTTCGGCGGCGCCTCGCACATGCTGGCCCTGCCCGCCGACGAGACCTGGACGGTGCTTCTCTCGACCCGCGGACATCGTGGCGGCGATGGCGCGGTCGCTTCCATCGCGCTCGGGCCGGACGAGGGGCTGATCCTGCAGAAGCGCTGAAACCACGAACCTAAATGCCGCAGTGCAATGCGATGAACCGCGCATTAACGATCTGCCTGGCCTAGATTGTGCGTCGCAGCGGAAACCCGGCGGAGCACGAGGGCGTTGGCAATGTCGAGATCGGCTGCGGATGGAACGGTGCGCCAGGACCGATCCGCACGGCGCGGAAACCCATCGATGGTCGAGCCCCACGCGTACCACCCGGCCGCCGCGAACCTCGATCGGCCGATCCTGACGCCGTCGCACGCCCTGCCCGACCTTCGCACCGCACTCCAGCCCCGCATCCTCTACGCGACGCCGGAGATGGCCGATTTCGTGAAGACCGGCGGTCTCGGCGAGGTCGCCGGCGCGCTGCCGCGGGCGCTGCGCAAGCACTACGACGTCCGCGTCCTGATCCCCGGCTACCGGCAGGTGGTCGACGCGTTTCCAAACATGCCCGTCGTGGCGCGGCTCGACGGCTTCGCCGGCGTCCCGCCCTGCGACCTCGGCCTCGTCGAGACCGGCGACGGACTACGCATCTACGTCCTGCTCAGCCCCGGCCTCTACGAGCGCGAGGGAACTCCCTACGGCAACGCCGACGGCGACTTCCCCGACAACGACCTGCGCTTCGCCCGGCTGAGCCTCGCCGCCGCCGAGATCGCGCAGGGCGCCGACCCGGCCTGGGCGGCCGATCTCCTTCACCTCAACGATTGGCAGTCGGCCCTCGCCCCGGCCTATCTCGCCTGGCGCCGGATCCGCGTGCCGAGCGTGCTGACGATCCACAACCTCGCCTACCAGGGCCTGTTCCCGCGCGAGACGATGGCGCGCCTCGGCATGCCCGAGGACGCCTTCGACATGAACGGCGTCGAGTTCTACGGGCAGCTCTCGTTCCTCAAGGCCGGCCTGTACTACGCCACCCACGTCACCACCGTGAGCGAGACCTACGCCCGCGAGATCCTGACGCCGGATTCGGGCTGCGGCCTCGACGGGCTGCTGCGCACGCGCGCGGCGCAGGGGCGGCTCGCGGGCATCCTCAACGGCATCGACGAGAGCTGGGACCCGCGGACCGATCCGCACCTCGCGACGCGGTTCGAGGCCGACGACTGGAAGGGCAAGCGCGCCAACGCGGAATCGGTGCGGCGCCAGTTCGGGCTCGCGGTCTCGCGCGGACCGCTCTTCGCCATCGTCTCGCGGCTCGTGCACCAGAAGGGCATCGACCTCTCGATCCAGGCGGCCGAGACCATCGTCGCGGAGGGCGGGCAGCTCGTGGCCATCGGCCAGGGCGAGGCGCGGTTCGAGGATGCGCTGCGCGGCCTCGCCCGGCGGCACCCCGATTCGGTCGGCGTCCATGTCGGGTTCGAGGAGCGCGACGCGCGGCGGATGTTCGCCGGAAGCGACTTCCTGCTGATGCCGTCGCGTTTCGAGCCCTGCGGCCTCGCGCAGATGTACGCCCAGCGCTTCGGCTCGCTGCCGATCGTGCGCCGCACGGGCGGCCTCGCCGACACGGTCGAGGACGGCGTCACCGGCTTCACCTTCGCCGACACCTCGTCGAAGGGCTTCACCGGGGCCGTCCGCCGAGCGCTCGACACCTTCGGCCAGAAGAAGCGCCTGAACGCCATGCGCCGCACGGCGATGTCGCGCACCTTCGGCTGGGACGATGCCGCGGCCAATTACGGCACCCTCTACGGCCGCGCCTTCGGCAACGGCGCCGCCCTGCGCTGGCGCGCGGCCTGACCCGAGCCGCCGCTCACAGGGCTACGATCGGGACCACGACGAGGCCGAGGGCCGCGACGGCGACCGCCGCGTAGCGGACGAGGCGTCGGGGGGGCGCGACGCCCGCCTCGGCATCGGGCCTCAGGACCAGCGCGAAGATCGGCAGGATCGGCAGCAGGTAGCGTCCCTGGGGCCCGTCGATGCGCGGATCGCCGACATTGGTCCAGCTGAGATACTGCGAGATCAGGACGAGCCATAAGGCGAGCGCGGCGGCGAGCACCAGCAGCGCGAGGGTGGCGCCGCTTCCGGGGGCTCGCCCGGTGCCGGCCAGGGCCGCCGCGAGGGCGAGAATCCACAGCGCGTGCAGCACCACCGGAAGGTGGCGGTCGTGCCAGCGCAGGATGCCGACGACGCCCTCGGTCATCGTCGCGGCGTGCTTCACCGTCAGCAGGAAGCACGCCGGCACGGTCAGGAAGCGCATCGGCTCCGCGATCAGCACCCGAAGCTGCGCCGCCGGGTCGGTGCCGTGGAAGGTGGCCGGACGGTCGCCGGGCCAGAGTGGGCCGGCCTCGTAGGGCGGCCGGGGAACCGGGGTCGCGATCGTCGCGGTGGCGTATGCGGTCCAGAGCGCGGCCGGCAGGACGACCGCCGCGACCGCAGCCAGGCGCGAAAGCAGGCCGGCGCCGATCCGGCGCCCGGTTCCGCGCGGGAGCGGCAGGAGCAGGATCAGCGCGATCGGAGCGTAGGGCGGCTTCGCCAGGAGGATCAGCGCGATCAGGATGGCGGCGCCGGCGAAGCGTCGCCGCGCCCGCGGGTCGTCCGGCTCATGGGTGAGCAGCGCGACGGCCAGGATCGCGACGGCGACGATCAGCCCGTCCTGGTTGAACGAGGCGGCGAGCGACAGGGTCATCGGCAACACGAGGAGGGCGAACAGCCAGGCCCGGCCGCGGCGTGCCACCGCGAGGGCGCAGAGGCCGATCAGCGCATAGGCTGCCACGTCGAACAGGCGCCCGAGCCGGGCGGATGCCCGGGCCGACAGGTCGAGGGCATGACCGATCCCGAGGCCGGCGGCCGACGGCAGGTAGAAGACGGGGAAATAGGTGGCGATCGTGTAGAGCGGCGCGAAGGCGCCGGTCCGGCGCCAGGGCCCGGTGCCGACGGCCGGATCGACGGGCGGCGCCGCGATCTTGGCGTTGTGCGGCATGCGGGTGCGCGCCAGCTCTTCCCAGACGGGATCGACCCGGACGCCCGCCGCCATCGCGGATCGCCCGTCGGGGCCGACGATGGTCTCGCGATGCCCGACGATCTGCCCGTCGACGAGGCTCGCCGCGCGCATGAGGTGGGCGGGCTCGTCCGCCACCTCGCCGAGGGGGATCACCAGCGCCAGCACCAGGCAGAGCGGCATCGCCAGGAGCAGGAACGCACCGAGCCAGAGACGGAGGTCGTCGGCTGCGCGGCCGGAAACCGAGCCGAGGGTCATCGCTCGGCGCCCTCGAACGGCCCGAGCGCGCTGCGCAGCCTCATCGTCAGGCCGAGGTTCGCCGCGATCCCGATCCCGAGGAGGATCGGCGAGAGCCATGCCGTTCCGCCGGTCGCGGCCAGGACGCCGCTGCGCCCGGCCGCGCCCGTGAGGACGCAGACGAAGAGGCCGGGCAAGGCTGCGAGCGTGCCGATGGCGTAGGCGCCCGCGTGCACGGTGGTGAGGCTCAGGGCGAAGCTCGTCGGCGCGAACGGCAGGATCGGCGACAGGCGGATCAGGCCGACCGCCTTCCAACCGTCGGCAACGATCATCCGGTCGATGGCAGCCAGCCGGCGGCCGCCTGAAACCCAGCCCGCGAGGTGCGGGCGGAGCCACGACCGGCCGATGGCGAAGCTCGCGCCCGCGCCGAGCAGCGTCCCCGCCGTCGCGAGGGCGAAACCGAGGCCGGGCCCATAGAGCGCGCCCGCCGCCACGCCGATGAGGGAGGCCGGCAGGATCCCGACGGTGGCGACGAGGGTCTGCGCGAGGACGAGGCAGGCCCATCCGGCCACGCCGAAGGCCGCACCGGCGCTCATCGCTGCGTTGAGCAGGTCGAGGATCGTTCCGGGGAAGACCGCTCCGAGCACGATCGGGACCGCGATCGCAGCCAGCAGCACCCCGCCCGCCAGGACGAGGCGGGTACGTGCGGCGTTCATCGCCGCGGCGTCCCGGTGGGGGCGAAGAGCGGTTCCCGGCGGATCCCGAGGCGGTGCAGGCGGTAGGCGAAGGCCGTCCGCAGCACGCCGAAGCCGTAGACGACGCTGCGGCGGAAATTGATCGACGAGGCTTCGGGGAAGTACCGCGTCGGGCAGGAGATCTCGCCGATCCGGAACTCGGCCTGCATCGCCAGGGCGAGCATCTGGTTGTCGAACACGAAGTCCTCCGAGCAGCGGTCGAGGGGGATCGTCTCGATCACCGTGCGGCTCCAGGCGCGGTAGCCGGAGTGATATTCCGAGAGCTTCTGGCCCATGAGGAGGTTCTGCAGCAGCGTCAGCACGCGGTTGGCGACGTACTTGTACCGCGGCATGCCCCCGACGAGGGCGCCCTTGCCGAGGATGCGGGAGGCGAGGACCGCATCGTACTCGCCCGAGACGATCATCGAGGCCATCGCGGTGACCAGGCGCGGCGCGTACTGGTAGTCGGGGTGGAGCATGACGACGATGTCGGCGCCCCGCGCCAGCGCCGCCTCGTAGCAGGTCTTCTGGTTGCCGCCGTAGCCGCGGTTGCGCTCGTGCCGAATGGTGTGGATGCCGAGGCCCTCGGCGATAAGGGCGGTCCGGTCGCGGCTCGCGTCGTCGATCAGGATGATGTCGTCGACGATGTCCTTGGGGATGTCGTCGAACGTCTTCTGAAGGGTCGCGGCCGCGTTGTAGGCCGGGAGGACGACGGCGATCTTCTGTCCGTGAAGCATGGATCCTGCTGACGTCGGCGCGCTTCGGGACGGTCCGTCGCGCTTGTGGTCGGGTCAATCGGCGCGGCGCAGCCGCGCAAGAAGGGCGGGAACGGCGCCGCCGAGCAGCGCCGCCGCGTGGACGACCTCCCCGGCCTCGCGCAGGGACCGGCGACGCAGCGCCAGGGCGAGGCGCAACGGGATCTGGACCGCGAAGGTCGCCGCCAGCAGCGCGAGGGCGGTCGCCGCACCCTGGTGCTTGGCCGCATAGAGGATGCGGCTGCGCTGGATGTAGAACAGGCGCCGCGCCCTCACCTGCCGGGTCGTCCCCTGGCCGTCGTGCCGGACCGTCGCCTCGGCGACGTGGCGCACCGTGAAGCCCGCATCCCAGGCGCGGGCGCAGAGATCGACATCCTCGTAATAGACGTGGAAGCGCTCGTCGAAGCCGCCGAGCCGTTCGAACAGCGACCGGCGGATCAGCAGGAAGGCGCCCATCACCTGGTCGACCGGACCGGACGCGGCATGGTCCCATTCCGTCATGAAATGCGTCGGCACTCGGCTCGGCATCACCCGGTCGAGATGAAGCTCCTGGCCGATCAGGCTGCCCGCGGTCGGGCGCCTTGCGCACATCCGCTGCACACGGCCGGCTTCGTCGACCAGCTGTGCGCCGACGACGCCGACCGTCGGATCGGCGTCGAGCGCCGCCAGCGCCAGACGCAGCGCATCCGGCCCGACCTCGGTGTCGGGGTTGAGGAACAGGATCGCCGGCGCCCGGCCGACCGCCGCGCCCTGGTTGCAGGCGCGCCCGAACCCGGCATTGTCGGCGTTCCCGATCACGATGAGGCGCAGGTCCGGCCGCTCCAGGCCGTCGGCGGAGCCGTCGGTCGAGGCGTTGTCGACCACGACCACGTCCGTGGCGGGATCGTCGCCGGCGGCGGCCAGGCTGGCGAGGCATGCGCGCACCAGGGGGCCGCCGTTCCAGTTGACGATCACGACGTCGATCGCGGGCGGTCGATCGGTGCGGGGCGTCGTCATGGCGCGTCGAAGGGGCGGCCGAGGCGGCCGCGGAAGCCGTCGAGCACCGCCCCGGCCAGCCGCCGCAGCACCGCCGGGCGGTAGCCGCTGTCGCGCCAGTACAGGAGCGTCTGCATTGGGAGGTAGGCGACCTGGCGCAGCTTCCACGGCAGCGGGATGTGCCGCAGGCGCCAGCCGTAGACGGAGTTGCGCAGGTAGGTCGCCATGCGGAACAGCGGCTGGCGCGGCGTCTCGATGCCGAGCGCGCGGATCGTGCCGCCGCCGACGCGGTGGCCGATCGCGGCGTCCTGCGCCATCCAGCAGCCGTAGCCCGCATCCCAGGCGCGAAAGCACCATTCGAGCTCGACCCCGTCGATGAAGTAGTCCGCCCGGAACGGCCCCACGGCGCGGAACGCCGCCACGTCGACGAGCGAGCCCGAGGTCGCAAGGAATTCCACCGGCACCAGCGTGCCGACGGCCGCCTGCCCGGGCCGGCGCCGAAACCGCGGCGGCTTGGCCTCGGCGTTTGCACGGCCCGGCACCGGTCCGATCACCGCACAGGGCCGATTCTCCGCACGGAGCCGCGTGCGGGCATCGGCGAGCGCGCCGATCATCTCCGGCCCGACCTGCGCATCCTGGTCGAGCAGGAGGACGCCGTCCGCGCCGACCCGCGTCGCGGCCTCGACGACGCCGTTGAGGGCGGCCGCGATGCCGACGTTGCTCCCGGCCGACAGCAAGCGCACGCCGGCCGCCTCGAGCTTCATCCGATCCACGGGGCCGAGGCCGCCATTGTCGAAGGCGAGGACCGGATGGAGGCTGCCGGCATAGCGTCGGACGATGTCGTCGACCTGGTCTCGGCTCGGGTGGAACAGGGTCAGGCCGATGGCCAGCATCACGCACATCCAGGACAGGCCGCGGCCGGCCTGCGGCCCGAGCCGATAACGGAAACGCACGCCCGAGGCGAGGCCCGGGCCGAGGCTCGGGCCCAGGCTCAGGTATAGGTGCGATCAACGCTGGCCGAAGGTCGGATCCTTGAACAGGTCCTTGTGCTCGCGGGGCTGCGAGCGCCAGTACTGCTTGGGCGCGCGCACCGTCTCGCCGAGCGCGGCCGCCGCGTGCCAGGGCCAGCGCGGATCGTAGAGCAGGGCGCGCGCGAGCGAGATCGCGTCCGCCCGGCCCTCGGCGAGGATCGCCTCGGCCTGGTCCGCTTCGGTGATCAGCCCCACGGCGATGGTGGCGAGCCCGGTCTCGGCCTTGATCCGCTCGGCATAGGGCACCTGGTAGCCAGGCCCGAGCTTGATCGCCTGCTTCGGCGAGACGCCGCCGGTCGAGACGTGGATCGCGGGGGCGCCGGCGCGCTTCAGGCGCTGGCCGAGCTCCACGGTCTCCTCGAGGTCCCAGCCGTCCTCGACCCAGTCGGTCGCCGAGACCCGCATCCACACCGGGTGGCCTGCGGGCACCACCGCCCGCACCGCCTCGAACAGCTCGAGCGGGAACCGCATCCGGTTCTCGAGGCTGCCGCCGTAGGCGTCGGTGCGCTGGTTGGCCAGCGGCGAGAGGAACTGGTGCAGCAGGTAGCCGTGAGCGCCGTGCAGCTCGAACGCCTCGATCCCGAGGCGCACCGCGCGCTTGGCGGTCGCGACGAAGTCGTCGCGGATGCGCTTGAGGTCCGCGCCGTCGAGGGCGTGCGGGGCCATCTCGCCGTCGCCGTGTGCCAGGGCGGACGGGGCTTCGGTGCGCCAGCCGTAGGGATGATCCGGCGCGATCTGCTGGCCGCCGTCCCAGGGCGCCCGGCTCGACGCCTTGCGGCCGGCATGGGCGATCTGGATGCAGACCGGGATCGGCGCGTACTCGCGGATCGCCGCCAGAACCCGACCGAGCGCGCGCTCGCAGCCGTCGGAGTACAGCCCGAGGTCCCACGCGGTGATCCGCGCCTCGGGCGACACCGCCGTCGCCTCCAGCGTCAGCAGCCCGGCGCCCGACATCGCGAGCTGGCCGAGATGCATCATGTGCCAGTCGGTCGCCTCGCCGTCGCGGGCCGAGTACTGGCACATCGGCGCGATCAGGATGCGGTTCTCCAGCGTCAGGTCGTCGAGCGTCAGCGGTTCGAACAGGCGGGCGGTCATCGGCAACTCCGGGTTGCGGGGGCATCGGCTGTGTGCCGCACTCTCGGGACGGACGCCAGCTCGCCGCCTCATGCCGGCCCTTTGCGCCGTAGCAGGGGGCGGCTCACCCCTCCCCGATCCCGCGGGCCTTCAGGCTCTCGCCGATCTCGTCGAGCACGCCGGCATCGTCGATGGTCGCCGGCATGGTCCAGGGCTCGTGGTCGGCGATGCGCTTCATTGTGGCGCGCAGGATCTTGCCCGAGCGCGTCTTCGGCAGCCGCTGGACCGTCAGCGCCAGCTTGAACGCGGCCACGGGCCCGATCTCGTCGCGGACCTTGGCGACGAGCTCACGCTCGATCTCCGCCGGATCGCGCGCGACCTGGGCCTTGAGCACGACGAAGCCGCAGGGCGCCTCGCCCTTGAGCGCGTCGCGGATGCCGATGACGGCGCATTCGGCGACGTCGGGGTGGGCGGAGAGCACCGCCTCCATCCCGCCGGTGGAGAGGCGGTGGCCGGCGACGTTGATAATGTCGTCGGTCCGCCCGAGCACGGTGATGTAGCCGTCGGCATCGATCACGCCCGCGTCCGAGGTGTCGTACCAGCCCGGGAAGGTCTCGAGGTAGCTCGTGCGCATCCGGGCGTCGGAGCCCCACAGGGTCGGCAGGCAGCCCGGCGGCAGCGGCAGGCGGATCGCGATGGTGCCCATCGTGCCGGCGGGCACCGGCTTGCCGCCCTCGTCGAGCACCTGCACGTCGTAGCCCGGCATCGGCACGCAGGTGCTGCCGTGCTTGACCGGCAGCATCCCGAGGCCGACCGGGTTGCCGGCGATCGGCCAGCCGGTCTCGGTCTGCCACCAGTGGTCGATGACGGGCCGGTCGAGCACCCGCTCGGCCCAGGCGACCGAATCCGGGTCGGCGCGCTCGCCGGCCAGGAATAGGGTGCGGAAGCGCGAGAGGTCGTGGCCGGCGACGTGGGTGCCCTTCGGGTCCTCCTTCTTGATCGCCCGCAGCGCGGTCGGCGCGGTGAACAGGCAGACGGTCCCGGTCTCGGCGACGACCCGCCAGAACGCGCCGGGATCGGGGGTGCCGACCGGCTTGCCTTCGTAGAGTACCGTGGTGCAGCCGTGCAGGAGCGGCGCGTAGACGATGTAGGAATGCCCGACCACCCAGCCGATGTCGGAGGCGCAGAAGTAGGTCTCGCCGGGCTGGACGCCGTAGAGGTTCGGCATCGACCAGGCCAGCGCCACGAGGTATCCGCCGGTGTCGCGCACCACGCCCTTGGGCTTGCCCGTCGTGCCGGAGGTGTAGAGCACGTAGAGCGGGTCGGTCGCCGCCATCGCGACGCAGTCCGTCGACCGTCCCGAGGCCGCGGCGACCGCCTCGGCCCAGTCGCGGTCGCGCCCCTCGACGAGGCTCGCGGCCGCTTGCGGACGCTGGAGGATCAGGCAGGCGGCGGGCTTGTGCTCGGCCGCGGCGAGCGCCGCGTCGAGCAGCGGCTTGTAGGCGACCACCCGGCTCGGCTCGATGCCGCAGGAGGCGGCGAGCACCACCTTCGGCGCCGCGTCCTCGATCCGGACGGCGAGCTCGTTGGCGGCGAACCCGCCGAACACCACCGAATGCACCGCGCCGATCCGGGCGCAGGCCAGCATGCCGAACAGGGCTTCGGGCACCATCGGCATGTAGAGGATCACCCGGTCGCCGCGCACCACTCCAAGGTCGCCGAGCACCGCCGCCAGGGCGGAGACCTCGCGGAGCAGCTCCGCGTAGGTGATCGCGCGCTTGGTCCCGGTCACCGGCGAATCGTACCGGATCGCGACCTGGTCGGCCCGGCCGGCCGCGACGTGGCGGTCGACCGCGTTCCAGCAGGCGTTCAGCGATCCGTCCGGGAACCAGCGGCCGTAGGGGCCGGAGGCGGCGTCGAAGGCCCGCGTCGGCCGGGTCGCCCAATCGATCGCCCGCGCCGTGTCGAGCCAGAACCCCTCGGGATCGCGCATCGCGGCGGCGTGCACGTCGGCATAGCGCGACGGCGCATCGGCGGAGGGGTCGGTCGGCATGGCGGCTCCTCGGGGCGACCTCTTCACGGGGCGCCTTACGGGGCGAGCCTAGCAGACTCGCGCTCGCCGCAGGATCGGCGGACCGCACAAAAAAGCCGCGCCGTCAGGGACGGCGCGGCGGACCTCGGTGCCGTGCTGGGGATCAGGCGCGTCAGTGCAGCGTGTCGACGTCGGCCTGCAACCGGTTGATCTCGTCCTTCAGGAGAAGCTTTCGCCGCTTCAGCTCCGCGATGCGAAGGTCGTCCTCGGACGGCCTCAGCGTCGCCTGGTGGATTTCCCGTTCGAGGGCTTCGTGCTTCCGGGTGAGCTGGCTCAGATGCGTCTGCAGCGACATGAGTCGTGTCTCCTGTCATCGTTCCGACCGGTCGAATCTCGCACATGTCGAGCCGGCTGTCGAAGGCAATCCTCAGCCTATGCCTCACGAATGCTTGCCGCTCGGGCGTGCCTGACGCATGCTCGCTCTAGGCACGCGGCGGGTTTCGAAGGCGACGATGACGGTTGAGTTGGTCCCGGATGAGCAGTCCGAACTGGACGTCGAGCTGGCGCGGCTGAGGCAGGAGCACCGCGACCTCGACGACGCGATCGACGCCCTCGAGCGCAACGTCGCCGGCGATCAGCTGCAGATCCAGCGGCTGAAGAAGCGCAAGCTCACGCTGCGCGACCGGATCGCCTTCGTCGAGGACCAGATCACCCCCGACATCATCGCCTGATGCCGGTGGATGCCGCCGCGCCTCGCCTTGCCGCGTCGGGCCCGCGCCTGTAAGCGGCGAGCTTGCCAGCGGCGGATTCGGGCTCACGGGCTTCCTTCGCGCAGAGAATGGGTTTGACGCGGATGGTGTCGGCGCCTGCGGTCGCGATCATCATGGGCAGCCAGTCCGACTGGGCGACCATGCGGCACGCCGCCGAAACGCTCGACGCGCTCGGCGTCGCCCATGACGCGCGCATCGTCTCGGCGCATCGCACGCCGGACCGGCTGGTGGCCTTCGCCAAGGGCGCGAAGGCGGCCGGCTTCCAGGTGGTGATCGCGGGCGCCGGCGGTGCTGCGCACCTGCCTGGCATGGCCGCCGCGATGACGAGCCTTCCGGTCTTCGGCGTGCCGGTCGAATCCAAGGCGCTGTCAGGACAGGACAGCCTGCTCTCGATCGTGCAGATGCCGGCCGGCATTCCGGTGGGGACGCTGGCGATCGGCCGGGCCGGCGCGATCAACGCCGCGCTCCTGGCGGCCGCCGTGCTCGCGCTGTCCGATGCCGACCTCGCCGCCCGCCTCGATGCGTGGCGCGCGGCCCAGACCGCATCCGTCGCCGAACGGCCGGAGACCGAGACCCCGTGACCACGACGACAATCGCGCCCGGCAGCACCCTCGGCATCGTCGGGGGCGGCCAACTCGGCCGCATGATCGCGCTCGCGGCGGCGAATCTCGGCCTCAAGGTCCACGTCTACTGCCCGGACGCCGACAGCCCGGCCTTCGACGTCGCGGCCGCGACCACCTGCGCGGCCTACGACGACGCCGAGGCGCTGGCGCGGTTCGCGCGAAGCGTCGACGTGGTCACCTACGAGTTCGAGAACATCCCGCGCGAGACCGCCGACCTGCTGGCGGCGCACGCGCCGCTCCACCCGAGCGCCTCGGCGCTGGCGACGACGCAGGACCGGCTGTCGGAGAAGGACTTCATCAACCGCCTCGGCATCCCGACGGCGCCGTTCCGCGCCGTCGACACGCCGGACGACTTCGCCCGCGCGCTGGACGCCATCGGCCGCCCGGCGGTGCTGAAGACCCGCCGCTTCGGCTACGACGGCAAGGGCCAGCGCATCATCCGGACGGAGGCCGAATCGGATCGCAACGCGATCTTCGCCGAGTTCGGCGGCGCGGCGCTGATCCTCGAAGGCTTCGTCGCGTTCGAGCGCGAGGTCTCGGTGGTGGCCGCGCGCTCGGCCGACGGCAGCTTCGCCGCCTTCGACCTGTGCGAGAACGAGCACCGCAACCACATCCTGGCCGTAACCCGCGCGCCGGCGCCGGGGATCGCGCCGGAGACGGCGCAGGCCGCCTTCGCCATCGCCAGGACGATCGCCGACGCCCTCGACTATGTCGGGGTGCTCGCCGTCGAGATGTTCCTGGTGCGCGAGGCCGACGGCGGCGAGCGGCTCGTCGTCAACGAGATCGCGCCGCGGGTGCACAATTCCGGGCACTGGACGATCGAGGGCGCCGCGACCTCGCAGTTCGCCCAGCACGTGCGCGCGGTCTGCGGCTGGCCGCTCGGCGATCCGTCCCGCCCCGGCGGACTGCGCGCCGAGATGCGCAACCTCATCGGAGACGAGGTTTCGGGCTGGCGGTCGCTGCTGGCCGAGCCCGGCGCGCATCTGCATCTCTACGGCAAGGGCGAAGCCCGGCCCGGCCGCAAGATGGGCCACGTCACCCGCCTCGAGCCCTGAAATCCGATGCATCCGCACAACAGCGGATGCTTCGCGTGCGCCCTGTTCCCAAGATCGCAAGGTCTTTTCCAGTCGAGCCATATGTTCGCCACATCGGCCCGCATCAACGGGTCCGTCGCCCGTGCTTAATCGGGCGTTCACCGCGATGCGCGAACGTGCCGGAGCCTACGCGACCGGATCGGACCGGTTCCGTGTCGGCCGCGCCGCTCGGGGTGCGTGGATCAAGGTTCGGGCGTGCTGCAGACTTGAGCACCGTGCCGAGGGGAATGGGGCGATGACGTCAGACAGCGTGCGGTTTCAACGGTCGGCCCTGCTCGGCCTCGCTGCGCTCGCGAGCGTGGCGCTCGCCGGCTGCGAGACCGTGGGGAGCGCTGCCGGCCCGCGGCAATTCGCGGTGCTCGAGGCGGACACCACGGGCGCGACCGACGTCAACATCGCCTCGCTGACCGAGGTGGTGCAGCGCAACCCGAACGACGCCGCCGCCTACAACACCCGCGGCGCGGCCTATGCCCGCGCGGGCCAGTTCAACGACGCGATCGGCGACTTCACCAAGGCGGTGCAGATCGATCCGAATTCCGGCTCGGCCTACAACAACCGCGCGCTGGCCTATCGCCAGACCGGCCGCAACGACGCGGCGCTGCAGGACTTCACCAAGGCGATCGCCTCCGACCCGAATTACGGCCCCGCCTATATCGGCCGCGCCAACGTGCTGCGGGCGCAGGGCGACCTCGACGGCGCGATGAGCGACCTCAACGTGGCGATCCGCCTGATGCCCGAATCGGCCGAGGCGTATCATGCCCGCGGCCTGGTCCGGCAGAAGCAGGGCCAGAACACCGCCGCCATCGGCGACTTCGACGCCGCGATCGACCGCAATCCCTTCGTCAGCGCGCCCTACGCGGCCCGCGGCCAGAGCCTGATCGCCACGAACCAGTACGACAAGGCGATCGAGGACTACAACGCGGCCCTCAACGTGAACAACAAGGACGCGACCTCCTGGGCCTATCGCGGCCTCGCCTACGAGAAGTCGAACCGCAAGAAGGAAGCGATGGAGAACTACCAGCGCGCCTCCACCATCGACCCGAGCAACCCGATCGCCCGCCAGGGCCTCGGCCGGGTGCAGGGCGGCGTCGGCTCGCTGTTCAACTGAAGCCCTGGGTTTGCTCGAACGAAGAACGCCGCGCGAGAGCGCGGCGTTCTTCGTTTCGGATCGCGATGACCACCACCGCGCGAACAACCGAGATAACCAAGACCGTAGGGTGAAAGCGACAGGAAACTGACGACCTTTGCCGCCATCGGGCCGAGGAACACCCATGGCGCCGGCGCTCGAAACCTGTCACACTTCGTCGGATGCCGTACTTCTACTGTCATCTACGTGGCCCGAGCGGTTATGAACGCGACGAGATCGGGCTGGAATTCGCCGACCTCGATGCGGCGTATCTCGAGGTCTGCCGCGCCATCCTCGACATGGCGGCGGAGCTGGCACGGTCCGGCCACGACCCGATGCCCTACGCCTTCGAGATCACGGATGCCGACGGCCTCCTGCTCATGGACGTCCCGTTCCGCGAGATGCTGAGCAAGGGTCTCCGAAGCAGGCGTCGGCTTCTTCACGTCTCGTCGGCCACGCAGCGCCGCGAGATGGTGCGGGCGGTGCATCTGCGCGCAGCCGTCTCCGACTCGATCGATCGCCCGAGCCAGACGATCCGCATGTCCCAGCTGATCGTCGCCCGGTCGCGCGCGAGCGGCGCGGCCGATCCATGGGGCGCCTCGCCGCGATCGGGTGCCGTCGCCTCTTAGGTCAAGTCACGCCGAGCGTAGGGCAGCGATGCCGTCGGCCAGCGCGTCCACCTGCGCTGCGTCGTGCGCCGCCGAGAACGCCACCCGCAGCCGCGCGGTGCCGGCTGGGACGGTCGGCGGCCGGATCGCCACCACGAGGAAGCCCTGCGCTTCGAGGGCGGCCGAGCGCGCGAGCGCGGCCTGCGCCTCGCCGACCATCACCGGCACCACGGCGCTTTCGGCCTCCGGCAATCCGAGCCGCGCGGTGAAGCGGCGGGCGAGCGCCAGGGGCTTGGCACCCCGCTCCGGCTCCGCCTCCAGGATCGCCAGAGCTTCGAGGGCGGCGGCCGCAGAGGCCGGCGGCAGCCCGGTGGTGTAGACGAAGCTGCGGGCGCGGCTGGTGAGCAGGTCGATCACCGCCTGCGACGCGCAGAGATAACCGCCGTAGGAGCCGAGCGACTTCGACAGGGTGCCCATCTCCAGCGGCGCCCGCGGTCCGCCTTCGACGACGCCGAGCCCGTGCGCGTCGTCCACCAGCGTCCAGGCGTCGTGGGCGTCGCCGAGCCCGAGGATGTCGCCGAGCGGCGCGCGGTCGCCGTCCATGCTGAACACCCGCTCGGTCAGGATCATCGCCCGGCGATGCTGCGCGCGATGCGCCGAAAGCAGGCGGCCGAGGTCGGCGACGTCGTTGTGCCGGAACGTCAGGATCGTCGCGCCCGAGATCCGCGCACCGCCCCACATGCAGGCATGGGCGAGTTCGTCGACGAGGATGAGGTCGCCCGCACCGACCAGCGCCGGGGTGATCCCCAGGTTGGCGAGGTAGCCGCTGCCGAACACCAGCGCCGCCTCGGTGCCCTTGTGCGCGGCGAGCCGCGCTTCGAGCGCGGTCAGCAGCGGATGGTTGCCGGTCACCAGCCGCGACCCGCCGGAGCCGGCGCCGTAGGCGGCGACGGCAGCTTGCGCGGCCGCGATCACCCGCGGGTCGTGGCTCAGGCCGAGATAATCGTTGCAGGAGAACGAGACGAGCCGGCGCGCGCCGCGCTCGGCCATCGCGTCGGCGGCGCGGATCGTCGGCACCAGGCGGCGGCGGAGGGCGGCGGCATCCAGGCCGGAAAGCTTGTCGCGGGCGAAGGATTCGAGGCTCGACATCGGGCCTCAAAGCCCCGCGGCGCCGGCCGGAGTCAAGTCCGGCGTCGCGCCCGGTTGACCGTCGCGCGGCATGCCCGCATCGATCTGCGGATGCCGACCGACGATCCGAGCGCCGCGCCCCTGTGGCGCCCCTACACGCAGATGAAGCATGCGGCGCCGCCGCTGGAAGCGGTGCGCACGCACGGCTCGCGCATCGTGCTCGCCGACGGGCGGGCGCTGGTCGACGGCATCGCCTCGTGGTGGACGGCGGTGCACGGCTACAACCATCCCCACATCGCCGCGGCGGTCTCCAAGCAGCTCGGCACCATGCCGCACGTGATGTTCGGCGGCCTGACGCACGCCCCGGCCGAGCGTCTGGCGCGCCGGCTCGCCGGCTTGCTGCCCGGCGACCTGAACCACGTGTTCTTCACCGATTCCGGCTCGGTCGCCGTCGAGGTCGCCCTGAAGATGGCGGTGCAGCTCTGGCTGAACCGCGGCGAGGCCGGCCGCACCCGCATCCTCGCGTTCCGCGGCGGCTACCACGGCGACACGGTCGGGGCGATGTCGGTCTGCGACCCCGAGGAGGGCATGCACCGCCGCTTCGGCGCCTTCCTGCCGACCCAGCTCTTCTCTGACCTGCCGCGGACCGAGGCGGAGGCGGCCGCCCTCGACGGCATCCTCGCGCGCCACCGCACCGAGCTCGCCGCGGTGATCGTCGAGCCGCTGGTGCAGGGTGCGGGCGGCATGCGGATGCATCCGCCCGATGTCTTGGCGACGATCGCGCGCCTCGCCCGCCGCCACGGCCTGCCGCTGATCGTCGACGAGATCTTCACCGGCTTCGGCCGCACCGGCACGCTGTTCGCCTGCGAGCAGGCCGGCATCGTGCCCGACATCCTGTGCCTGTCGAAGGCGCTGACCGGCGGCACGATGGCGCTCGCGGCCACGATCGCCACCAGCGAGGTGTTCTCCGCGTTCTGGTCGGACGATCCCGGCGCCGCGCTGATGCACGGCCCGACCTTCATGGCGAACCCGCTCGCCTGCGCGGCGGCCGATGCCAGCCTCGACCTGTTCGCGCGCGAGCCGCGGCTCGAGCAGGCCCACGCGATCGGCACGCGCCTCGCGGAGGGGTTCGAACCGCTCCGTGGGCGGCCGGGCATCGCCGACATCCGCACGCTCGGCGCGATCGGCGTGGTGCAGTTCGCCGAGCCGCCCGACCTCGCGACGCTCAAGGCGCGGCTCGTGGAGCGCGGCGTCTGGGTGCGCCCGTTCGGCGACGTCGTCTACCTGACGCCGGCGCTGACCATCGGCCGGGACGACCTCGACCACCTGATCGAATCCGTCGTCTCGGTATCCACGGGGGTCGCGTCGCACAGGGCGATTTGACGGGCACCATGACGCGGGCTGCGGCGAGGAGGGCGGTGCTTCGCGAAGGAATGGGATCCCACCCACTCAAGGCCGCGCCGGATGTCGCATCTCGCCGGCACGCACGGGGGGCGGTACAGCGCTGACCGTCACGATCTCAGGATCCAGTACAGCGTGCCGCTCCAGACAACGCAAACGGCCGATCCGATCGCGACTCCACCATCAAGCGCAGCGACGAGGTCGTAGAGCGGCCGCGCGGCGATCGCCGTACCAAGGAGCGTCCAACCCGCTGCGATGATGATAGGCCTCTTCCTGATCGCCCGTCCGTCATCGAATGCCGATGGCATTCGCCGGGTTTCCAGCCACCATTTCATCAGAGGCGAACAAGCGGCGCTCGCGGCGGTCGCCAGCGCTCCAGGCCGCGAGTCGAGTCGTACGGCCAGCACTGTGGAAATGCTGAGAATGGCGAGGGGGAGAAGTTGCTCGAGGTCACGCCGTCGCATGGCATCCTCCGATCCGTCGTCGCGGTCGGGGGCCGGAACCGCGCCGAGATCGACGATCCGGAGGCGCTCCATTATCACGGAATGATTACCTAGCGATAGAGATCGCAGCCGCCCGTGTCGCCGAACGCCGCGCTGCGGGTCGCCGGCACGAAGCGGGGACATCGCCGGATCGGCGGCGGATCGTTGCAGGGCGGAGCGACGACCTTCGGCCGTCATCCACGGGAAAGACTTTCCGGCCCGATGTCGGTGGCATTCGACCTGCCACGGACGCTTCGAGGACCGGCCAGCGTCGCTGCAACCGGAACGCCCCTCTGCCGTTGGACATCCAGGATGAGGGTGCGGCGGGGGGCGTGTCCCGGCGACGCTCCCGGACCGAAACGCTGGAGATGCATATCGTGACGAGCGAGCAGACGAGTCCCCAGGAAGACCGGCCCGTGATCCTCCTCGTCGAGGACGAGGCGCTCACCATCATGGATCTCGGCGACGTTCTCGAGGGTGGCGGCTACGAGACGGTGCAATGCGCATCGGCCGAGCGGGCGATGAGCATCCTTCAGGCGCGGCCGGACATCTGCGGCCTCGTCACCGACGTGGAGCTCTCGGGCAGGGCCAACGGCTTCGACCTCGCCAGCTCCGTCGCCGAGGCGCGGCCGAAGCTGCCGATCCTGATCGTCTCCGGCCGCGCCGCGCCCGACCCGGCCCGGATGCCGGCCGGCGCACACTTCATCGCCCGCCCGTGCAGCGGCGAGGACATCCTCGACCAGCTCCGCCGCCTCATGCCCTGCTGAGGCCTCATGCCCTGCTGAGCAGGGGATCGCCGCCCCGACCGTCATCCCAGCTTCACACGCCCGAGGCACAGCCGGCCGCGAACGAGGCCGGTCCCGTTTCCGGGGCCGGATTTTCGACGTGTTCGGTCGTGCAGCGCGGGGTATGGGATGTCAGCGGCGGACGAGATCCCGGCAGCCGCGCCGGTCATCGAGAACCCGGGGCTGCCCGTGAACGGCAAAGCGAAGAACCGGAAGGACGGGCGGCCCTCTCACGACGCGGCGCGGATCAAGCGGAAGGGCCGCGACGCCTCGGCTGAGCGCCCCGGTGAGGTCCCGGCTCCGAGCCCCGAAACGGCGGCCGCGAAGCGGCCCGGATCGAAGCCACCGGGCGCCAAGAGCGTCGGCTGGGCGCTGGTCCAGGCGGCGCGCCTGCATCGCGCCCGCATCGGCGACCGGCTGGCGATGCTCGACCTGTTCGCCGGCCAGGAGCAGGTCGTGCAGGTGCTCGCGGCCTCCGGCACGATGACGATGGGCGACCTCGCCGCGACCTTGCGCGTGCGCCCGCCGACCGCATCGAAGACGATCTCGCGGCTCGCCGCCCTCGGCTTCGTCGAGCGGCGCGCGGAGGCCGGCGACGGCCGCATCGTGCGCGTGCGCCTCACCGAGGCGGGGCTCGCCAAGGCGGAGGCGATCGAGGGCATCTGGGACGCGGTCGAGGCGGAGCTGCTCGCCGGCCTCGACAACAAGGAGCGGCGGCGCCTGCGCAAGCTCCTGCGCAAGGCCGCCAAGGGACTCGCCGAGGCCGGCGGGCTGACCGGGCACGAGACCGAGGCCGATGCGGAGATCGAGGCCGACGAGGACGAAGCCGACGCGCTCGCCCCGATCCCGGCGCACTGACACGGCCGTTCGGAGCCGCTGCACACGATGGCCGCGGGCGATACGCTGCGGGCACGCCCACGGCCCTCGCCGTCGCCGTCGTGATCGCCGCACGCCTTGCCGGACCCACCGTCGCCGGCGATGCGATGCCGAGGCGGGTCGGGGCCTGCGCGACGACGGTGATTCCCGCGATCGGGAGGCGCTTCGGCGCTCCGCTGGTGAGACCCAAGAGCAAGGCCACCGACGACGGCACCGGCGTCGAGCTTGGAAACGGCGTCGAAGCGTGTCCTACGTCTTCGTCCCGGCGGTCGCGGACGCGAAGGTCGGCGATCCTGTGAAGACCTGTCCGGTCTCGATCCCGAAGGGCGATGACCGCGGCAAGGTCTTCACGACGACCAACCTGCGCACGCAGGATTTCCGGACGCTCGGCGATTCCCGGCACCTGTGCGGCGGCGCCGGGCCGGACCGCCGCGAGGGCAGGTCCGGCCCGGCGAGCTAGGTCCGCCCCGGCGACGGCGAGTCGCCTATCGGCCGAGCGGCTGGATGCTGTTGGCGATCGCCTTGAGCTGCGCCGCGTACTTCGTCTCGCCGGCGGGCGAGCCCCAGTAGGACAGCATGCCGACCTTGGTCTCCGACAGCACGATGATCGACAGGCTCACCTTGGTCGGGCCGTCCTTGTCGACGCCGTCCCAGCCGAGATCGACCACGTCGAAGCCGTTGATCTTGGCTTCGGACTTCTTCTGCGACTTCGGATCGATCTTCACACCGCTCTCGGCGAAGAACTTCACGCCTTCGACGATGGCGTTCTCGAGATTCTTAAGGTTCTGCACCTCGAAAGCGACGTAGATCGACGTATCCGGGGACGTCGCCTGGGCACCCTTCTCGATTTCCTCGGGCGACCACGCGTTCGGGAGGTCGATCGTCACGATCGGCTTGGTGTCGGGCAGCTCGAACGGCTTCGCCGACGCGGTGGATGCTGGGTTTGCGAAAAGGAATCCAAGAACCGCCGTCGTCGCAATGATGTTTCTCAAGACAACCTCCCCCGTCGCCGATCGTGGCGCGCGCGAAGAGCCGTGGACGACGGTGCATCGAGAGTCGAGGGGCCTCGGAAAGGTCATGCACCGCCGAGATCGATCCGGCGCGGTCGGCGATCCGCAACCGCTGGCACGAGTCCCGCATGGTGCATGGCGATCCATGCGTGCGCGCCCTCGCGGCGGGCGCCGAAACGACGGATCATCCCGAATGATATGACGGGCGGTTGACCCGGTGCCGTTTTCTTAGGCATCCAAGGGTCGTCGATCCCGCCGAGACCGGTCGCTTCAGGGAGTTGCGTTTGTCGATGTCACGGATCCGGACGTTCGCGGCCGCCGCCGGCCTTGCCCTGGCCTTCGGGATGGCGCCGGCCCAGGCGGCCAACGTCTTCCGCTTCGCCTTCCAGGGCGACATCAAGTCCCTCGATCCGTATTCGCTGAAGGAAAGCTTCACGATCGGCATGCACGCCGCGGTCTATGAGGCGCTGATCACCCGCGACAAGGATCTCAACCTCGCGCCCGGCCTCGCCGAATCGTGGGAGACGCCGGAGCCGACGCGCTGGCGCTTCCACCTGCGCAAGAACGTCAGCTTCCACGACGGCTCGCCCTTCACCGCCGACGACGTGCTGTTCTCCGCCGACCGGGTCCGGGCCGCCGGATCGAGCTTCACCACCAACATCCCGTCCGACGCCAAGTTCGTGAAGGTCGACGACCACACCGTCGACATGGTGCTGTCGAAGCCCAACCCGATCGCGGTCTACCAGTTCTCGACCTGGTACATCATGTCGAGGGCCTGGGCGGAGAAGAACAACGCCGTCGCGCCCTCGCCCGTGAGCGCGGCGTCGCCGAGCTACGCCACCCTGCACGAGAACGGCACCGGCCCGTTCGTCATCACCGAGCACCAGCCCGGCGTCCGCACCATCTTCAAGAAGTTCCCCGGCTACTGGGGCAAGGTCGAGTCGAACCTCGACGAGGCGGTGTTCACCACGATCTCGAACGACGCCACCCGCGTCGCGGCCCTGCTCGGCGGCGAGGTCGACTGGATCGACCCGGTGCCGCTGCAGGATCAGCAGCGCGTCAACGCCAGCGGCAACGCCACGGTGATGACCGGGCCGGAGCTGCGCACGATCTTCCTCGGAATGGATCAGGTCCGCGACGAGCTCAAGGATTCGAGCGTCAAGGGCAAGAACCCGTTCAAGGACGTGCGCGTGCGCGAGGCGATGTACCTCGCCATCGACGAGGACACGATCGCCAAGCGAGTCATGCGCGGGCAGGCGACGCCGACCGCCCTGATGATCGCGCCCTCGCTCTATGCGCGCTCGGCCGAGTTCAAGCGCCCGGCGACGGACGCGAAGCGGGCCAAGGCGCTGCTCGCCGAGGCCGGCTACCCGGACGGCTTCACCGTCCCGATGGATTGCCCGAACGATCGCTACGTCAACGACGAGGCGATCTGCCAGGCGGTCGTGTCGATGCTGGCCCGCGTCGGCGTGAAGGTGAACCTCAACGCCCAGCCGAAGGCCAAGTACTTCGCCAAGGTGCTGGCGCCGAACTACGACACCGCGTTCTACCTGCTAGGCTGGACGCCGTCGTCGCAGGACAGCCACAACATCCTCTACGAGATGGTCGGCTGCCGGACCGATCCGAAGTCGAGCCGCGGCGGCTGGAACCTCGGCGGCTATTGCAACACCAAGCTCGACGCCATCGCCGACCAGGTCGAGGGCGAGACCGATCAGGCCAAGCGCGACGCCGAGATCAAGGAGGGCTTCGAGATCCTGCAGAAGGACTGGGCCGTCATCCCGCTGCACCAGCAGGCGCTGGCCTGGGGCGTCTCGAAGACGGTGACGCTGACGCAGCGGCCCGACAACCTCCTGCTGCTCTACTGGGTGTCGAAGAAGCCTTGAGGCGCGGCACGAACGGTTGACCCGATGCTCGCCTTCATCCTCCGCCGCCTGCTGCAATCGGTCGTGGTCCTGGCCGTCGTCGGGGTGATCGCGTTCTCGATGTTCCGCTTCGCCGGCGACCCGGTGAACCAGATCGTCGGCGTCGACACCCCGGTCTCGGAGCGGGCCGAGATCCGCAGGAACCTCGGGCTCGACGATTCCGTCGCGGTGCAGGCGGCGCGCTACGCCGCCAACGTGCTGCGAGGCGATTTCGGGATCTCGTACCAGTTCCGCCAGCCGGTCTCGCACCTGCTGGCGGAGCGGATGCCCGCGACCCTCGAGCTGGCGCTGTGCGCCACGATCTTCGCCCTCGTCGTCGGGATCCTGATGGGGGTCTACTGCGCGCTGCACCGCGAGACGGCGCTGGCCAAGCTCTTCCTGGCGATCTCGCTCGCCGGCGTCAGCCTGCCGCCCTTCCTGATCGGCATCCTGCTGATCTTCCTGTTCTCTGTGACGCTCGGCTGGCTGCCGTCGTTCGGCCGCGGCGACACCGTGCGCCTCGGCTGGTGGACCACCGGCTTCCTCACGGTCTCGGGGCTCCGCGCCCTGATCCTGCCCTCGATCACCCTGGGGCTGTTCCAGATGACCCTGATCATGCGGCTCGTCCGCGCCGAGATGCTGGAGGTGCTGCGCGCCGACTACATCCGCTTCGCCCGGGCGCGCGGCCTCACCACCCGCTCGATCCATTTCGGGCATGCGCTGAAGAACACCCTCGTCCCGGTCATCACCATCGCCGGGCTTCAGCTCGGCTCGGTGATCGCCTTCTCGATCATCACCGAGACGGTGTTCCAGTGGCCGGGCATGGGCCTGCTCTTCGTGCAGGCGGTGCAGAACGTCGACATCCCGATCATGGCCGCCTACCTGCTGCTGGTCGCGGCGATCTTCGTGGCGATCAACCTCGCGGTCGACGTGCTCTACACGATCGTCGACCCGCGCCTGCGGCTGGCGGGGCGCACCGCATGAGCGCCCTCGCCGCGACGCCCTCGCGCTGGGCGCGGTTCCTCGATTCCGACGTCTTCGCGAGCTTCCGCCGCTCGAAGCTGGCGATGGCGGCGCTCGCCGTCACGGTGCTGTTCTTCGCGCTCGCCATCGCCGCGCCGTGGATCTCGCCACAGAATCCCTACGATCCGGCCGAGCTCGACCTGATCAACTCGAACCTGCCGCCGATCTGGTCGGCGGAGGGGCAGGCGCCGTTCCTGATCGGCACCGACGACCAGGGCCGCGACGTGCTCTCGGCCGTCTTCTACGGCCTGCGCCTCTCGCTCGTCGTCGGCCTTCTCGGCGTGCTCGTCTCGGGCGGCCTCGGCCTCGCGCTCGGGCTGATCGCCGGCTACTTCGGCGGCCTCGTCGACACGGTCATCATGCGCGTCGCCGACGTGCAGCTGACCTTCCCGGCGATCCTGATCGCGCTGGTCGTCGACGGCGTGGCGAAGGCTGCGGCCGGCGGCGGCCTCGACACCAACGCGACCATCGGGCTGATCGTCGTCTCGATCGGGCTGTCGTTCTGGGTGCAGTACGCCCGCACCGTCCGTTCCTCGGTGATGGTCGAGAAGAACAAGGACTACGTCCAGGCCGGGCGCCTGATCGGGCTGTCGTCGCCCGTGATCATGGTCCGCCATGTCCTGCCGAACGTGCTGGGACCGGTCTTCGTCATCGCGACGATCAACCTCGCGCTGGCGATCATCACCGAGGCGACGCTGTCGTTCCTCGGGACCGGCCTGCCCGAGACCATGCCGTCGCTGGGCACGCTGATCCGCACCGGCAACCGCTTCCTGTTCTCCGGCGAGTGGTGGATCGTCGCCTTCCCCGGCCTGGCGCTCGCCGGGCTGGTGCTGGCGATCAACCTGCTCGGCGACTGGCTGCGCGACGCGCTGAACCCGAAGCTGCAATGACAAAACCCGTCCTCTCCGTCCGCGACCTGCGCGTCGAGTTCGCGACGCGGCGCGGCATCCTGAAGGCGATCGACGGCGTGTCCTTCGACATCGCCCGCGGCGAGATCCTCGGCGTCGTCGGCGAATCCGGCGCCGGGAAATCGGTGACCGGCGCGGCGGTGATCGGCCTGATCGACCCGCCCGGCCGGATCAGCGGCGGCGAAGTCCGGCTCGGCGGCGAACGCATCGACGACCTGCCGCCCGAGCGGCTGCGTCGCATCCGGGGCCGGCGCATCGGCATGATCTTCCAGGACCCGCTGACCAGCCTCAACCCGCTCTACCGCATCGGACGGCAGATCATCGAAACCGTGCAGACGCATACCGACCTCTCGGCCAAGGCCGCGCGGACGCGGGCGATCGACCTGCTCGCCGAGGTCGGCATCCCGGCGCCCGAGCGGCGGATCGACGGCTATCCGCACGAGTTCTCCGGCGGCATGCGCCAGCGCGTGGTGATCGCCCTCGCGCTGGCGGCCGAGCCTGAGCTGATCATCGCCGACGAGCCGACGACGGCGCTCGACGTCTCGGTGCAGGCGCAGATCATCACCCTGCTCAAGCGCCTCGGGCGCGATCACGGCACCGCCGTGATGCTGATCACCCATGACATGGGCGTGATCGCCGAGGCGGCCGACCGGGTCGCGGTGATGTATTCCGGCCGCATCGCCGAGATCGGCCCGGTCCGCGCCGTGGTCGGCGACCCTCTGCATCCCTACGCCAAGGGCCTGATGGGCGCGATCCCGACCCTGACGCAGGAGACCGGGCGGCTGGCGCAGATCCCCGGTGCGATGCCGCGCCTGACCGCGATTCCCGCCGGCTGCGCCTTCAACCCGCGCTGCCCGAAGGTGTTCGACCGCTGCCGCGTCGAGCGCCCCGACCCGATCCCGGTGGGCGAGCACCGCGTCGCCTGCCACCTCTACGATCGCGCCGAGGTGGCGGCATGAGCGCGCCCGCGCCGTACGTCGAGGTCGAGGGCCTGCGACGGCTGTTCGACGTGTCGAAGCCGTGGCTCAACCGGATGATCGAGCGGCAGCCGAAGCAGTGGCTGAAGGCGGTCGACGGCGTCGCCTTCACGATCGAGCGCGGCGAGACCTTCGCCCTGGTCGGCGAATCCGGCTCCGGCAAGTCGACGGTCGCGCGCATGGTGGTCGGCCTGCTTCCGCCGAGCGCGGGCGACGTCCGCATCACCGGCGTCTCGATGACCGATCCGGCGCAGAACGCGGCCCGCCGCCGGCTGCGGCGACGCATCCAGATGGTGTTCCAGGATCCCTACGCGTCGATGAACCCACGCTGGCGGGTCGGACGGATCGTCGCCGAGCCGATTCGGGCCTTCGACCTGCTCCGGGGCGAGGCGGCGATCGCCGACCGCGTCGGGGAGCTGCTCACGCTGGTCGGCCTGCATCCCGACGACCGGGTGAAGTACCCGCACGCCTTCTCCGGCGGGCAGCGCCAGCGCATCGCCATCGCCCGCGCGCTCGCCTCGGAAGCGGAGTTCCTGGTCGGCGACGAGCCGACCTCGGCGCTCGACGTGTCGGTGCAGGCACAGATCCTCAACCTGATGCGCGACCTGCAGGACCGGCTCGGGCTGACCTACCTGTTCATCAGCCACAACCTCGCCGTGGTGCGCCACATGGCGACGCGGATCGGCGTGATGTATCTCGGCCGCGTCGTCGAGATCGGCGGCGGGCGCGAGCTGTTCACGCATCCGAAGCATCCCTACACCCGGATGCTGCTCGACGCGGTGCCCGATATCGGCCTGACCGGGCGGCAGCGCACGCCGGTCTCCGGCGAGATCCCCAACCCGATCGACCCGCCGCCGGGCTGCAGCTTCAACCCGCGTTGCCCCTTCGCCGACGACCGCTGCCGGGCCGAGGTGCCGGCGCTGATCGATGGCGTCGCCTGCCACGCCTATCAGGAAGGGCGGCTGACCTGACCGCCTGCCCGATGGAGTTCCGATGACATCCAGCGCGCCGTCCGACATCCTCGAAATGAGCGCGGTCGCGCTGTCCGCCGCGATCCACCGGAAGGCGGTGTCCTGCGTCGAGGTGATGCAAGCCGCACTCGCGCGGATCGCGCGGCTGAACCCGGCGGTGAACGCGATCGTCGCGCTGCAGGACCCGGGCCGCCTGATCGCGGAAGCCGCGGAGCGCGACGCCCGCCTAGCCCGCGGCGAGAGCGCCGGCCCGCTCCACGGGTTTCCCCTGGCGGTGAAGGACTTCGATGCGGTCCGCGGCCTGCCGTTCACGCAAGGCTCGCCGATCTTCCGCGACCGGATCGCGTCGGCCGATTCGATCATGGCGGGACGGCTTCGCCGCGGCGGCGCCGTGTTCATCGGCAAGACCAACGTCCCGGAATTCGGCCTCGGCTCGCACACCTTCAACCCGGTCTACGGCGCCACCGCCAACGCCTACGACCAGAGCAGGTCCGCGGGCGGCTCGAGCGGCGGCGCCGCGGTATCGGTGGCGTTGCGGATGCAGCCGGTGGCCGACGGCAGCGACCATGCCGGCAGCCTTCGCAACCCGCCGGCCTTCAACAACCTGTTCGGCCTGCGCACCAGCTACGGCCGGATCCCGATCGCCGCACCGGACGTGTTCACGCCGGGCTTCGGCGTCTCCGGCGCGATCGGCCGCTCGCCGGCCGATATCGGCCTGATGCTGTCGGTTCAGGCCGGCGCCGACCCGCGCGTGCCGTTCTCGATCCCGCAGGATCCGGCGATCTTCGCCGAGGACCTGAAGCGCGATTTTTCCGGCACGCGGATCGCGTGGCTCGGCGACCTCGACGGGCAGCTGCCCTTCGATCCCGGGGTGCTGGAATGCGGGGTCGAGGCGCTATCGGCCTTCGAGGCGGTCGGCTGCCGCGTCGAGCACGCCCGGCCCGCCTTCGACATGGAGCGGCTGTGGCAGGACTACGTCCTGCTGCGCGCCTGGATGAATGCGTCGAGCCTCCGCCCGCTCTACGACGACCCGGCGCACCGCGCCCTGCTCAAGCCCGAGGCGATCTGGGAGGTCGAGCGGGGATTGGCCCTCACCGCCGACCAGATCAGGTCGGCGCAGGAGGGCCGCACCGCCTGGTACGAGGCCGTGCGGACCTTCATGGCGCGCTTCGACTTCCTGGTGATGCCGAGCGCGCAGGTGTTCCCGTTCGCGATCGGCCTCGATTGGCCGAAAGAGGTCGGCGGCCGCACGATGGATACCTATCACCGCTGGATGCAGGTGGTGATCCCGGCGACCATGAGCGGCCTGCCCTCCCTGAACGTTCCGGCCGGGTTTGGCCCCGGCGGGCTGCCGACCGGCATCCAGATCGTCGGCCCCAACCGGGGCGAGCTGGCTTGCCTGCAGCTCGGCGCCGCCTACGACGCGGCGGCCGGCTGGGTCTCGCGCCGGCCGCCGCCGCTGCTCGGGGCATAATCCTGACCCTTCGACCCGAAGCGCTGCAATCCTGAGACGCACCGGACGCGACCACCCGTTCGGCCGGTTGCAAGCGTTCGTTGCGGCGCGGACACAATCGGGGTTTTTGCGGCCGCGACGGGATGAAACGCGGGCGGAGCGCGGTTCGGCGTGTCTATAAGATCGGCCATGAGCAATGCGGTTCGCCCCTCCTCGAAGCCGCGTGCGGCTTTTCTCGCCCTCCCCCTCGCGATCGCCGTTGGTGGATCGGCCCTCGCCGCCGACCTCGGCGCGATCATGCCGCGGGCGGTGCCGACCTTCGCGCAGGTCGATCCCGACACCTGGATCGTGACCCTGACCGGCAACCTCCAGTTCACGCCGCGCTATCCCGGCTCGGAGGACTACACGGTGATCGGCTACCCGGCGATCGACGTGCGCCGCGCCGGCGAGCCGCGCCGCTTCTCCGCGCCCGACGACGGGTTCAGCTTCTCGCTCTACGACAACGCGGTGTTCCGCATCGGCCCGACCGCGCGTTTCGTGCCGGGCCGCTACTACGGCGACGACCGCCGGCACCTGTTCGGCTTCCGCGATGCGCGCTTCGCCGTCGAGCCGGGCCTGTTCATCGAGTTCTACCCGATCCCGTCGATCCGCACGCGGGTGGAAGTCCGGCAGGGCGTGTACGGGCACCACGGCACCGTCGGCTCGGTCGGGGCGGACTACATCCTGCCGGTCGACCGCTTCCAGTTCTCGATCGGACCGCGCCTGAACATCGGCGACGCCTCCTACGCGCGGAAGTACTTCGGCGTCACCGCCGACGAAGCCGCCGTGAACGGTCGCGTCGCCGCCTACGACCCCGGCAGCTTCTTCTCCGCGGGCGTGCTCGGCGCGGTCACCTACACCCAGGACGCGACCTGGGCCTATACCGGCTACGCCGGCTACTCGCGCATCCTCGGCTCCTCCGGCGACAGCCCGCTGGTGCGGCGCCCGTTCGGCAACCCGGACCAGTTCCTGTTCGGCCTGAAGGTCGACTACTCCTTCGCCACGCGGTCCTGGTTCTGAGCGCGCGCCGACCGTCGGCGCGTCCGGCCGCGACGGTCCCTTCTGCCGCACCGACGTCCGAGGCGGCTCGCCGGCGACCGTGGGCGTCGGCCGGAGCGTCGGGCGCCTGCATCGAGAACTGTGAGGCTCGGCAGCCATGGAGGCCGATCGCCCACGGGCGGTGACTTGATTTCGCGTCCGCACGCCAAGCTCATCGATCGCCTGCATTGACCCGCAGGCCGGTCTCGGGCGACACGACCCGATGCAATCCTTCTTCCGCGTCACGGCCTGGCTCGTGGTGGCCGCGCTCGTTTTCGTCACCCTGTCGCCGATCGATCTGCGGCCGTCCGTGGCGCCCGCGAACGTCGAGCGCGCGCTCGCCTACGGCGCGCTCGGGATGCTGTTCGCCCTCGCCTATCCGCGCCGATGGCTCGTCGTCCTCGTCGGCGTCGTCGCTCTCGCGGCCATCCTGGAGCTCGGGCAGGGCCTCACCCTGACCCGGCACGGCCGCCTCGCGGACTTCGTCGTCAAGGGCGGCGCGGCGATGCTCGGGACCGGGCTCGCCATCGCCACCACCACGCTCGTGTCGCGCCGCGCACGCTCCTAGACCGGAGCGGTCAAGCCGCTTGCACCCGGGCGACGCGGCGGGTACAGCACGCCACCCGGTCGAACCGTCCGCCGCCCGCGCGATGCGCGGCGCCGACGCTTGCCGGGCACGGAGGGGTGGCCGAGTGGTTGAAGGCGCACGCCTGGAAAGTGTGTATACCGGAAACGGTATCGCGGGTTCGAATCCCGCTCCCTCCGCCACGGACCGCTGACTTTCGGTTTTTCGCCGGCCCCCGGGGCACGGCGCCGTCGGTCTCGAGCGTCGCTCGACCGTGGCGTTTGTCTCGCATCATACCGGCAATCCACAACGTCTCGGCGGGGCGGGCAGCAATAGCGACGCCGACGACTGGCCGAGCCGTCGCGATGGCATCCTGCCGATGCGCCGGCCCGACGAGGGCTCGTCGGGCCGCGCCGACGCATTCGGCACGAAATTTCCGGCTTCGGAGGGCCGAGGTGCGCTGGAGCACCCCGAAGCGGCTGCGTCGGGCGCAGGAAACATTCGTGCAACCCGCGGCGCCTACCGTGGGTGCGTTCGATGACCCGACAACGGCGAGGCAGCACAGATGACCATCGCGACCCGGCTCCTGCGTCTTCCCGTCGTCCTCGTGGCCCTGGCCTTCGCCGTCACGCCGCTCGCCAACCCGCTCCTCCTGGCATTGGCCGCCCTCGCGACCGGTCTGCTGCTGGCCTATCGCTGCCTCGCCGACCTGCTGTCGGCGGAGCACGAGTCGACGGTCGGCCAGACGGTGTTCCGCCACTATCTCTGAGCCGGCCCGGTTGCCGCGCGCGGAGGGATCTCCGAGCGCTACGAGACCGCGATCAGCTTGTCGGCCATCGATTGCGCCTTGTCCCGGCGCGACGAGAACGCCATCGTGTAGAACACGCGCTGCACACCGATCTGGCTCAGCCGCTCCTCGCACAGCTCGATCAGTCGGCAGATGTCGGCGAGCTCGCCCTCGATGTTGGTGCCGTTGGCATGCATCTCGGCGTCGAGCCCGCTCGTCTCCAGGATCGTCTTAATCTCGCGCACGTAGGGCGAGACCGAGGGGCCGACGCCCATCGGCACGATGCACAGATCTGCAACAACCTTCATGAACTTGTCCTCGGTGGCGGGCGCGGGGTTATGTCCGGCTGCAACGCCCGCTACATAGCGAGCCAGACCGCAGGAAGCCGGCACCGCGCCGTTCTGGCCGAACCGTGCCGCGTTTCCCAGCCCGACCCAACCCCCAACCCAACCGACTGTCGATGGAGATCTCCGTGACCGACCCCAAGCGCCGCGCCTCCCTGGCGGCCGTTGCCGCGGTGGCGCTCGCCTGTTTCGCCGGCGGCGCCGAGGCGGCCCAGTGCGGCAACTCGGCGAGCGGCTTCGAGGCCTGGAAGACCCAGTTCGCCGAGGAAGCCCGCGGCCGGGCGAGCGCCGCGAGCCTCGCCGCCCTGCAGGAGACCTCCTACTCGACGCCGACCATCTCGGCCGACCGCGGCCAGAAGAGCTTCAAGCTCTCGCTCGACCAGTTCCTGGCCAAGCGCGGCGCCACCACCATCGTGTCGCGCGGGCGGGCGCTCAAGCGCCAGAACGCGGCGCTGTTCGCGCAGATCGAGCAGCGCTACGGCGTTCCCCCCGGCCCGCTGCTGGCGATCTGGGGCATGGAGACCGGGTTCGGCGCGGTGCGCGGCAACGTCAACACGCTGTCCGCGGTGGCGACGCTGGCCTACGATTGCCGCCGCTCGGCCTACTTCACCGACCAGCTCTACGCGGCCCTCACCCTGGTCGACCGCGGCCTGATCACGTCCGCCACGCGCGGCGCGGCCCACGGCGAGGTCGGGCATACCCAGTTCCTGCCGAAGAACGTGCTGACCTACGGCACCGGCGACCTAAACAACGTCGGCGCGGCGCTCAGCTCGACGGCGAACTTCCTGAAGGGTCACGGCTGGCAGGCCGGCGCCGGATACCAGCCCGGCGAGCCCAACTTCGCCGCGCTCCAGGGCTGGAACGCCGCCTCGGTGTACCAGCGCGCCATCGCCCTGATGGGCCGGCAGATCGACGGGGACTGACCTCGGCGATCGGACAGGCCGCCACGGCGACGAACCCCGGCCGAGAACGGCCACGATTAGTCGCCGGTTAACCATAAAGCCGCCCCACAAAAACCGGGCGGGCTGAGCCATCTCACCGCTCGGCCGATCGGGCCGGGAGGGTGCGGATCGGCCCGCTTGCACGGATACGTCCGGCAGTCGCGGGATCGGATCGACGGCATCCGTTTGGAAACAGGCGGTGCCCGCATGGTCGAAGATCCCTCCTCCGGCCCACAGGCGCAACGGTTTCGGTCGAGCGCGAGCCTGCGCCGCGTCGCGCTGAGGGCGGCCTCGGTCGCAGCCGTCGCCGCCCTCGTCTCGGGAAGCGTCGTCCTCGGCGGCCTGCGCACCGCACCGACATTGGACCCCCTCGTCGCCTCGGCCGGCGCCGTGCCCGGCGCGGTCGCTCAGGACCCGGCGCCGACGCTCGGAGCGGAAGCCCGCGCGCGGTGGCGGGAGGCCCTGCTCGAAGCGTTCCCCGACTGGTCCGCCGAGCGCCCGCAGGCGCCGCCGGAGCCGGCGACCCCGTTTGCGCAGCAGGAGCCGGTCCCGCAGGACGCGCCGCCTCCGGGCGCGCCGCCTGCTGCCGAGCCCAACCTGCTGGCGCAGACCGTGCCGCTGCCGGTGCCGCGGCCGCCGGAGTTCCGGCGCCCGATCGGTCCCGAGACGACCCGCCGCGCCGACCGGCAGGCGTCCCGCCGCAGCCGGACGGCGCAGATCCCGGCGCCCGCCCCCGACGATCGCAATTTCCTGGAGAAGTTCTTCGGCATCGAGCGCACCGCGACGCCGGCGTTGGCCTATGCCGCGCTGGAGACGCCCTCCCCCGCGAACCTGCCGCGCCAGCGGATCGTGCCCCCGGCCAACCCCGACCCGGCGGCGGTCGCGATCTACGACATCAGCGCGCGGATCGTGACGCTGCCCAACGGCACCAAGCTCGAGGCGCATTCCGGCCTCGGCGAGATGATGGACGACCCGCGCAACGTCCACGTGCGGATGCGGGGGGCGACGCCTCCCGGCACCTACGACCTCACCGAGCGCGAGGACCTGTTCCACGGCGTCCGCGCGATCCGGCTCACGCCGGTGGGCGGCACCGCCGCGGTCTACGGCCGGGTCGGGCTCCTCGCCCACACCTACATGCTGGGGCCGACAGGGGCCTCGAACGGCTGCGTGTCGTTCAAGGACTACCAGGCCTTCCTGCAGGCCTACCTGCGCGGCGAGGTCCAGCGCCTCGTCGTCGTGCCCGGACGCGGCCAGGACGCACCGCCGAGCGTCGCCCAGCAGAGCCCCCCGGCTCCGGCCCCGACGCCGGGCCGTTCGGCCCGGCTCGGCAACGACGTGTAGGGGCGCCGCCTCAGAGCGGCACCACGGGGCCCTTCTTCGCCGACAGCCCGTCGATCAGCTTCGGATCGAGCTTGGTGTGGGCCTGGACGAGCGCGTGCGGCGTCAGCGCCATCCACTGGCGCAGGGACAGGTCGGCGTAGCGCGGGCTCTTGAACATCTCGAGGAAGGTCAGCGGCGTGTCGCCGGTGTTCTCGATGTAGTGGCCCATGGCGAACGGCACGTAGCCGACGTCGCCGCCCTGATAGTCGAAGGTCCGCGCCTTCGACTCCGAGCCGAACACCGTCATCCGCCCCTTGCCGGAGAGGTAGTACTGCCACTCGTCGCCGTTCGGGTGCCAGTGCAGCTCCCGCATCGCGCCGGGTTCGAGCTCGACCAGCGCCGCGGCGATCGTCTCCGAGGCCGGGAAGTTGGTCGAATCGGTGATCCGCACCGTTCCGCCCTTCGTGCGGATCGGCTCCTGCGCCAGCATTCGGTGGCTGAACGACTTCGGGATCGGCCCGGCGCCCCCCATCCGGTCGCCCGCCAGCGGGCCGGGCTTCGGGCCGGGGAAGATGTAGAGCTCGCGCTCGGGGATGTTCGCGAAGGCGCTCTCCGGCAGGCCGAAGTTCTTGGCGAGCACCTCCTTCGGGGTGTGCGCCAGCCAGTCGGTGATCAGGAAGGTCGAGTCTTCTGAGAAGCCGCCATCGTCGAACACCAGCAGGAACTCGCAGCCGTCGACGTCGGATTCCAGCGCCTGGATCGAGTGCGGGATTCCGGAGGGGAAGTACCACAGGTCGCCCTCGCCGACGTCGTCCGCGAAGGTCCGCCCGTCCGGATCGATGGCGGTGATCCGGGCACGGCCCTTGATCATGTAGGACCACTCGGCCTCCTTGTGCCAATGCATCTCGCGCACCGCGTTGGCCTTCAGGCGCATGTTCACGCCCGCCATCGCCTTCGAGATCGGCAGCTCGCGCACCGTGGTCTGCCGGGCCCAGCCGCCCTCCTCCAGGCGCATGTGGCTGTCGGCGAACGACCATTTCAGGTTCGGCATCGTGCCGTGGTCGGTGGCGGGCGGCGCGACGGTATAGGGATCCTCGGCCTCGCGGGCGGGGTTGCGCGGCCCGAGGATGTCCGCCCCCTTGCCGGCGCGCTCGGGCATCGGCCCTTCGGCGGCGCGGGCACCGCCGGCGGCGAGCGCGGTGCCGGCGGCGATCAGGGTACGGCGTGAGATGTCGTTCATGCGGCCTGTCCGTGGATGCGATGGGTCCTGCGCCGTCGCCTGGCCCGGGTCCGTCGGTGGATCATCGGCGTGGCGACGGCGTGCGCGGCAGGACAAGCCGCATGGTTGCGATCCGATCCCGCCATTCCTGGCATGGCTGCAACGCGTGGCGGGCGAACCTGTCCGAACAGTCATCTTCCCGCGATCTCCCGGTCATCCGGGCGGGTGCAGGATGCGGACGACCGAATGATGGAGGGCAGCCCGACCGTGACCGTCCAAGCCCATTCCGCCCCGTCCCGGTCCGCGCTATGGACCGAACCCATGCGGCTCCTGATCATCGAGGACGATCGCGAGGCGGTCTCCTACCTCGTCAAGGCGTTCCGGGAGGCCGGGCACCTCGCCGACCACGCGACCGACGGCCTCGACGGCTACGGCCTCGCCTGCGACGGCGCCTACGACGTGCTGATCGTCGACCGGATGCTGCCGAAGCTCGACGGGCTTTCGCTGATCCGCTCCCTGCGCGAGCAGAGGGTGACGACGCCGGTGCTGATCCTGTCGGCGCTGGGGCAGGTGGACGACCGGGTGAAGGGCCTGCGCGCCGGCGGCGACGACTACCTGCCGAAGCCCTACGCCTTCTCGGAGCTGCTCGCCCGCGTCGAGGTGTTGGCCCGGCGCGGCGGCTCGTCCGCCGCGAGCGCCGAGGCGACCGCCTACCGCGTCGGCGACCTCGAGCTCGACCGGCTCTCCCACCGGGTGACGCGGGCGGGCCAGGACGTCGCCCTGCAGCCGCGCGAGTTCCGGCTGCTGGAGTACCTGATGCGCCATGCCGGCCAGGTCGTGACCCGGACCATGCTCCTGGAGCACGTCTGGGACTATCACTTCGACCCGCAGACCAACGTCATCGACGTGCACGTCTCGCGCCTCAGGGCCAAGCTCGACAAGGGTTTCGGCACGCCGATGATCCACACGATCCGCGGCGCCGGCTACATCCTGCGCGCCGACGAGGCGCGGCCGCCATCATGATGCCCGCGAGGACGGATCGAGCCCGCGCGATCGCCGGCATCGTCGTCCCGTGACGCCGCACGTCCCGACGCCGGATAGCGCCTTCGTCCGCATCCAGAAGCTGTTCCGGACGACGGCGTTCAAGCTGTCGATCGCGTACCTCGTCGTGTTCGCAGCCTGCGCCGGGGTGGCGCTCGGCACCATCGCCTGGAGCGCCCGTCGCGTCCTCGACGACCAGATCGTCTCGACGATCGACGCCGAGATCAACGGGCTCGCCGAGCAGTACAACGGCGGCGGCCTGCGCCGGCTGATCTCCGCGGTCGAGCGAAGGGCGGCCGAGCCCGGCGCCTCGCTCTACCTCGTGACCACGGCCAACGGCGACCACGTGGTCGGCAACGTCGGCGACCTGCCCGCGAGCGTGCTGGCGACGCCGGGACAGGCGGAGACCGTCTACGGCCGCAGCCGCGAGACGCAAGGGCGCGAGACCCATCGCGCGATCGTGCGCATCTTCACTTTGCCCGGCGGCTTCCGGCTGCTCGTCGGCCGCGACGTCGAGGAGCGCGACCGCCTGCGCGGGGTGATCGCCAGCACCTTCGGCACCTCGCTCGCGGTCGTGGTGCTGCTCGGCGTGATCGGCGGCTGGGTGGTCGCCGGCCGGGTCCTCAAGCGGGTCGACGCGATGACCGAGACCGCCGGCACCATCATGGCGGGCGATCTCGGCCGCCGCCTGCCGGTCGCGGGCAACGGCGACGAGCTCGATCGCCTCGCCCAGAATCTGAACCTGATGCTGGAGCGGATCGGCGAGCTGATGCGCGGCCTGCGGGAGGTCTCCGACAACATCGCCCACGACTTGAAGACGCCGCTGACGCGCCTGCGCAACCGCGCCGACGAGGCGCTTCGCGGCGAGCGCTCGCCGGACGCCCTGCGCGCGGCGCTGGACGGGGTGATCGAGGACAGCGACGGCCTGATCCGGGTGTTCAACGCGCTCCTGATGATCGCGCGGCTCGAGGCGGGCAACGCCCGCGAGATGATGGCGCCGTTCGATCTCGGACCGTCCGTGCGGGCGATCGGCGAGCTCTACGAGGCGCTGGCCGAGGAGCGCGGCCAGCGCCTCGACGTGTCGGCGCCGGACGGCCTGATCGTCGACGGCAACCGCGAGCTGGCGGGGCAGGCGCTCGCCAACCTCCTGGACAACGCGATCAAGTACGGCGCCGAGGCCCGCGGCGGGTCGCCGGGCGGGATCGTGATGGCGGCGTCACGGATCGGTGCGGAGATCGTCGTCACGGTGGCCGATCGCGGCCCGGGCATCCCGGAAGCCGAGCGCGGGCGCGTCCTCGACCGCTTCGTGCGCCTGGAGGACGCCCGATCGGCACCGGGCTTCGGCCTGGGCCTGAGCCTCGTCGCCGCCGTCGTGCGCCTGCATCAGGGGCGCCTGACGCTGGAGGACAACGCGCCCGGCCTGCGCGTGGCGATCGCCCTGCCGGCGGCGGGCGCCGCGAACCGGCAGAGCCCGGACGCTCCGTCGGAGGGCGGGGCCTGATCGCGACGGCGACCTTCGCCGGCCGGGACAGGGCGGCCTGCGCGACGAAGCGCGGACCAACCGGCCCGCGATCGTCTCCCGCCGGTGCGTCGGCCGGCAACCGGCACGATCGCGGGATGCGCGCCCTCAGCTCTCGGCGGTCGCTTCGTCGATCTCCGAAGCCGCCTCGTCCTCGGACGCGTCCTCGTTCTCGAGTTCCGCATCGGCCTCCGCATCCGCGTCGGCGGACGTCGCCTTGGCAATGCTGATGAAGTCGCCCCGGCGGATCGCCTCGCCGCCCGAAGCCATGGTGCTGAGGTAGGCGTTCAGCGTGGCCGGCGCGACGTCGGGCAGGCGCTGCGCGATTTGAGCGGTGGACAGGCCCTGCGGGCCGGCGCTTTCCAGGAGGGCGCGGAGCCGGCCCTTCGCCGAGTTCGCCCGGGGACCGCGCGGGCCGCGCGTCGAGGTCTGGCCGGGCGTCGCGACGCGCTCGGCGCTCCTTCGCGCCGGGCCGTCGCCGAGCGACACGGCGGCATCGAGCGGCGTGTTGTCGACGATCGACCGCAGCGCCCCCTCGGCCATCTGCAGCTTTGCCAGCTCGGTCCCGATCCGCTCGTACTCGGCCTGAAGGAGATCACGGCGCTGGCTGATTTCCGCAAGTGCCTTCGTGATGGTGTGATCTTCTGCCATGGCCGCCTCTACTCTCGAATGGGGGCCATAACTCATAGGCGCCAAGACGGGTCAAGACCGGCAAGGGCATTGCCATCTGTACGTCAGGAAAACCGCCCTGCGGATGCCGACGCCCTGGCCTGAGGCCGCGGACCGGGTAAGACACGATCGCCGGGCCGCTGCGACGAGCCCGGCGCTGGAACGCATGCGATGACCGAAGACCCAGCCGCCGGCCCCCACGTCTCGATCGACGCGATCGCCGCGCGCTTCGAGCGCTGCGCCGCCACCATCGGGGTCGTCGGGCTCGGCTATGTCGGCCTGCCGCTCTGCCTCGCGGCGACGGAGGCCGGCTTCGCCGTCGTCGGCTTCGACATCGACGCCGACAAGCCGGCGATGCTGATGCGCGGCGAGACCTATCTTGAGCACATTCCGGCGCCGGCGGTGGCGGCGATGGCGGGAAGCGGCCGCTTCCGCGCCACGACCGATTTCGACGGTCTGGCGCAGGTCGACGCGATCCTGATCTGCGTTCCGACGCCGCTCACCCGGCAGCGCGAGCCCGACCTGTCGTTTGTGCGCACGACCACGCAGGAGATCGCGAAGCGCTTGCGGCCGGGGCAGCTGGTCGTGCTCGAATCCACCACCTGGCCGGGAACGACCGATCAGGTCGTGCGACCGCTGCTCGAGGCGCTCACCGGCTATCGCAGCGGATCGGACTTCTTCCTCGCCTTCTCGCCCGAGCGCGAGGATCCCGGCAACCGCGCCTTCAGCACCGCGACGATCCCGAAGATCGTCGGCGGCGACGGCCCCGCGGCGGCGCGGCTCGCCGAGGCGCTCTATGCGCCGTTCGTCGCCCGCACGGTGATGGTGTCGTCCACCGCGACGGCGGAGGCGACGAAGCTGACGGAGAACATCTTCCGCGCCGTCAACATCGCCCTAGTCAACGAGCTGAAGGTGATCTTCGACGCGATGGGGATCGATGTCTGGGAGGTCATCGAGGCGGCCAAGACCAAGCCGTTCGGCTTCACCCCGTTCTATCCGGGCCCCGGCCTCGGCGGGCACTGCATCCCGATCGATCCGTTCTACCTCACGTGGAAGGCGCGCGAGTTCGGTATCGCGACGAAGTTCATCGAGCTCGCCGGCGAAATCAACCAGCAGATGCCGGGCTTCGTGCTCGACAAGCTGATCCGCGGCCTCGACACCCACGCCGGACGCGGCCTGTCGGGCAGCCGGATCCTGATCGTCGGCCTGGCCTACAAGAAGAACATCTCCGACATCCGCGAGAGCCCGGCGCTCAGGCTCTGGTCGATGCTGGAGGCGCGCGGCGCGCGGGTCGCCTACCACGATCCGTTCGTGCCCGCGGTTCCCGCGACGCGGGAATATAGGACGCTACAGGGCGCGAGATCGGTCGCGCTGACGGACGGGACGCTGGCGTCGTTCGACGCCGTGCTGATCGTGACCGACCACGACGCGGTCGATTACCCCGCGATCTGCGGGAGCGCCCGGATCGTCGTCGATTGCCGCAACGCGCTTCGCAGCCGCGGGCTGACCGCGAAGATCGTGATCTTGGCGTGATAGCGGCGCAGTCTTCCCTCCCCCCTTTGCGGGAGGGGAAATGCACCCGACCTTCCGGTTCGATCCGACCTCCTAAGTCAGATACGCCTTCAGGTTCCGGCGGATGCGGTCGAGCGGCACCTCGGCCGGGTCCGGCAGGGTGAACGTGGCGCCGGTGATCGTCTCGTAGGCGTTGATGTAGACGGCCGCCGTCTCCAGCACGATCTCGGCCGGGATTTCCGGGATCGGGTCGTTGTAGGGGTCGCAGCGCGCCACCACCCAGTTGCGGACGAAATCCTTGTCGAAGCTCTCCGGGGCCGCGCCGGCGGCGAAGCGCTCGGGATAGGTCTTCGCGAACCAGTAGCGGCTGCTGTCGGGGGTATGGATCTCGTCGGCGAGCACGATGCGGCCGTCGGCGTCGGTGCCGAACTCGTACTTGGTGTCGGCGAGGATCAGCCCGCGCCGCGCCGCGAGGTCCTGGCCGCGGGCGAACAGCGCGAGCGCCGTCTCCGATACGGTCCGCCACTGCGCCGGCGTAAGCAGGCCCTGGTCGAGGATCGCGTCGGCGGTCAGCGGCGCGTCATGGGCACCGTCGGCGGCCTTGGTGGTCGGGGTGATGATCGCCTGCGGCAGCCGCTCGTTCGGGCGCATCCCGTCCGGCAGGGTATGGCCGTACATCGTGCGCGCGCCGGCCTTGTACTGCGTCAGGATCGAGGTCGCAGTGCTGCCGGCGAGGTAGCCCCGCACCACGATCTCCACCGGCAGGATGTCGAGGCGTTGCCCGACGAGCACGTTCGGGTTGGGATAGGCGAGGACGTGGTTCGGGCAGAGGTCGGCGGTCGCCTCGAACCAGTAGCGGGCGGTCTGCGTCAGCACCTGGCCCTTGAAGGGGATCGCGGCGAGCGCCCGATCGAAGGCGCTGATCCGGTCGCTGCTGATCAGGATGCGGCGCCCGTCCGGCAGGTCGTAGTTGTCGCGCACCTTGCCGCGATAATGGTTCGGCCATTCCGGCAGCGTCGCGTCCTCGAGGACTTGGTGGGCGTGCGGGGCGAGGGATGCCGTGTCCAAACCGGGTTGCTCCATCAGGCTGCGCGGATGACCGGACGCGGTGTGAACCAGCGCACGCGGCGTGACCAGCCCCCGCCTCCGATGCGGGGCGCGAGCCTTGCAGGACGGCGCCGCTCATGAAACCGCTCCGACCTGCGCGCGGTCCGCAGGCCCGGCTCGATCCGACGAACGTGAAGCGAGGGATTCTCGACGTGTCCCACACCCATCGACCGCCGCGCATCTTCGAGACCGTCGAGGGAGGGCGCCTCGCCGAGACGCGGACCGACCCCGCCTGGCGCCTGTGGGGGCCGTATCTCAGCGATCGGCAATGGGGCACGGTGCGGGAGGATTACAGCGCCGACGGCGCGGCCTGGGACTACCTGCCCCACGACCATGCCCGCTCGCGCGCCTATCGCTGGGGCGAGGACGGCATCGGCGGCTTCGCCGACAAGGACCTGAACTGGTGCCTGTCGCTCGCCCTGTGGAACGGCCGCGACCCGATCCTCAAGGAACGCCTGTTCGGCCTGACCAATGCCGAGGGCAATCACGGCGAAGACGTCAAGGAGCTGTACTACTACCTCGACGGCGTCCCGACCCACGCTTACATGCGGATGCTGTACAAGTACCCGCACGACGCGTTTCCGTATTCTCGCCTGACCAAGGAGAACGCGCGCCGCGGCCTCGACGACCGCGAGTTCGAGCTGATCGATACCGGCCTGTTCGACGCGGGCCGCTACTGCGACGTCACCATCGAGTACGCCAAGGCGGGGCCCGACGACGTGCTGATGCGGGTGACCGCGATCAACCGCGGCCCGGATGAAGCGACGCTGGCGCTGCTGCCGCAGCTGTTCTCGCGCAACACGTGGTCGTGGGCGAACGGCCCGCGCCCCGACCTGCGGCTCGCCGCCGACGGCACCGTGCTCGCCGTCCACCATGCCATGCCGGCGATGCGGCTCCATGCCGACGGGGCACCGGAATGGCTGTTCTGCGAGAACGAGACCAACGCCCACCGCCTGTTCGGCGCGCCGCAATCCGGCTACCCGAAGGACGGAATCGGCCGTCGCGTGGTCGACGGGGAGATGGACGCGGTCAATCCTGACCGGTCCGGCACCAAATGCGCCGGCGTGCACCGGCTGACCATCGCGCCGGGCGGCGAGCAAAGCGTGCGCCTGCGCTTCCGCATCGCGGAGGCGTCCGGCGACGCCTTCGCCGACTTCGACGCGGTGTTTTCCGCCCGCATCGCCGAGGCCGACGCATTCTACGCCGCGTTGCAGGCCGACATCGCGGATGCCGACCGCCGGGCGGTCCAGCGCCAGGCCCTGGCCGGGATGCTGTGGTCGAAGCAGCTCTACCATTACGACGTGCGCGAGTGGCTCGACGGCGACCCGGCCCAGCCGGCCCCGCCCGAGGCGCGCAAGGCCGGCCGCAACGCCGATTGGCGCCACGTGCGGGCGCACGACATCATCTCGATGCCGGATGCCTGGGAATACCCGTGGTTCGCCTCCTGGGACCTCGCGCTCCAGAGCCTCGTCTTCGCGACGATCGACCCCTATTTCGCCAAGGGGCAGATCCTGCTGCTGCTCGACGACGCCTACGGCCACCCCAATGCCGAGGTGCCGGCCTACGAGTGGAACTTCTCCGATGCCAATCCGCCGCTGCACGCCTTCGCCGCGTGGCGGGTGTTCTCCCTCGACCAGGCGCTGACCGGGCGGCCGGACCACGACTTCCTGCTCCGGGTGTTCAACAAGCTGACGATGAACTTCACCTGGTGGGTGAACCGCAAGGACGCATCCGGGCGCAACCTGTTCCAGGGCGGCTTCCTCGGGCTCGACAACATCGGCCTGTTCGACCGCTCGAAGCCGATCGCGGGCGGGGCGCTGACGCAGTCGGACGCGACCGCCTGGATGGCGATGAACGCGCTCGAGCTGATGCGGATTGCGGTGGAGCTTGCGCTGCGCGATCCCGCCTACGAGGACATGGCGGAAAAGTTCTTCGAGCATTTCCTGCTGATCGCCGATGCCGCCGCGCGCAGGGGCGGCCTCTGGGACGAGGCCGACCAGTTCTTCTACGACGTGATCGAGACGCCGGGCGGCGAGCGCATCCCGATCCGCGCCCGCACCCTCGTCGGGTTGATCCCGATCTGCGCGGTCGCCGTGCTGCGCGAGACCGACCTCGTGAAGCTGCCCGGGCTGCAGAAGCGGCTGCGCTTCTTCCTGGAGAACCGGCCCGACCTCGCATCCCTGGTCTCGCGCTGGCAGGAGCCGGGCGAAGGCGGCACGGCCCTGCTGTCGCTGCTGCGCGGCCATCGCCTCAAGGCGCTGCTGCGGCGGATGCTCGACGAAGGCGAGTTCCTGTCGCCGCACGGTATCCGCGGCGTCTCCAAGGTCTACGAGCGCACGCCGTTCCACTTCGTCTGGGACGGGGCCGACCTGACCCTGCCCTACGAGCCGGCCGAGTCGCGGACGCGGCTGTTCGGCGGGAACTCGAACTGGCGCGGGCCGATCTGGCTGCCGATCAACTACCTGCTGATCGACGGCCTGCGCCGGTTCCACCGCTATTACGGGCCCGACTTCCGGGTCGAGGCCCCGACCGGCTCAGGGACCTTCCTGTCGCTGCAGGAGATCGCCGACGAGCTGGCGAACCGCATGATCGGGCTCTCGACCCGCGGGCCGGACGGGACGCGCCCGTTCCAGGCGACGAGCAGGCTGGAGCAGGAGGACCCGCATTTCCGCGACCACGTGCTCTGCTACGAGTACTACCACGGCGACACGGGCCGGGGCCTCGGCGCCTCGCATCAAACCGGCTGGTCGGGCCTGGTCGCGCTGCTGATCCAGCAATGCGCGCTCGGTCCGATCCACGCGCTGTCGCCCTCGGGCGCCTCGTGACTACTGGGTGAGCCGCAGCGTGCCGATGCTGGCCGCGATCTGGTTGAAGGCCGAGATGAGGCTGTTCGAATCGTTGGCGACGAACGATTGGGACGCCGTCGTCGCGCAGTTACTCAGGAGGTTCAGGCCGGCACTGTCGATCGGGTCCGAGGGCACGCTGAAGCCGATCGTGTAGATCGAGATGCCGGCGCTCTTGGCGTTGCTGCAGGCCAGGGCCGTCAGCGCGTCGAGGGCGGCGCGTGCGTTGCTCGCGTTCGTGACGTTCTGGTTGCCGGGCGGGAGCCGCGGATTCGGCGTCGAACCGTCGACGTTCTGGAAGTAGCCGGCGGCGAAATACATCGACTGATTGAACGGCGAGTAGCCGTTCGTCGCCCAGCTGTTGGCGCCGTCGGTCATCAGGATGATGATCTTGTTGACCGTGCTCGACGCGTAGGGCGCACCGTCGGCGAAGACGCTGCTCGGCGACAGCGTCCGCCAGCCCCACATCAGGCCCTCGTGGATGTTGGTCGATCCGAGCGGCGCCATCGCGTTGATCAGCGACTTCAGCGTCGCCGTGCTGCTGGTCAGCCGTTGGAGCGGGCGGGTGGTGCAGCCGAAATTCGGGCCGTTCGGGATGCCGGTATAGCTGTTCGACGCGGTCGGCGATGCGTCGCGGGCGTTGACGTACTTGCAGGCGCGGCCCTCGGCGGCGGCGAAGGTGGTGCTCGACTGCGACTGGCTCGCACAACTGTTGGCGTTGGTGTAGTCGTCGATGTAGCTGTTGAAGCTGAACGCAGAATTGTTGTTGTAGCCGGCGAAGGTCGTGCTGCCATCGCCCGGCTCGTCGGGCGCGAACATCGGCACGTAGTACGAGCTTGGGTTCGAGCTCGTCGGCGCGCCGTCCTGGACGTTGAGCGGATAGGGCAACGTTTCCAGGCACCCGGCCCAGCCCCAGCCCGAGTAGGCGCTCTGCAGCGCCGTGAAGAGGCCGAAGCGGTTGGTGAAGCCGGCGGAGGCCGGTGCGATCACGTTGGTCCAGTGATAGGCCGACTTGCCGTTCTGGTCGATCCAGGTGGCATAGCGGTAGGCGGCCGGATCGACCGCGACCGCGGCGGCGAACGGCACGATCGAGATCTTGGTGCCGGTGGCGAAGGCGGCGTTGGTGTACACGTAGTCGACGAAGTTCGTCGCCGCCGTCTGCACCGCCTGGAGCTTGCTCTGGCCGCCGCTCGATTCCGCCATCGAGCCGGTGTTGTCGAGCACCAGGGCGATCTCGAAGGTCTTGGGCACCGGGGTGGCGCAGCGCGCCGACCCGCCCGGGCGCGGGGCCGTCACGCCCGTGATGCGGCTGTAGAAGACCGGCGAGACCATGTGCGTGGTCAGGGTGATCTGGCGCGGGTTCGCCGTCACCGCCAGCGGGTCGACCGTGAGGCCGGTCGCGCCCATGTAGCCCGTCATCATCGCGACGGCCTGGGCCTGGAGAGCCGGGTTCGTCGTCGCCATCGGCGTCTGGCACAGAGCGAGGGCGGTGGCGTCGGTCGCGGCCTGGAGCTTGGTCTCCATGTAGGTGGCGAAGCCGTAATCGATCGCGGCGCCGGTGAAGCCGAGGAGCGGCAGCGCGAGCAGCCCGAACAGCAGGACGACGTTGCCGTCGCGCTGCCGCGCGAAGCGGCCGAGATGTCGGCGCATCGAGATCCTTCGAGGTGTCGAGCGGGCCGGGGTCACGGGCATGCTGCGCCTCCCGGCATCCAGACTTCGGTGTAGGTGGATTTGGCGGGCTGCCCGCCGCGCGCCGGCCAGGGCATGCTGGATTTGAGCGTGATCGTGCTCGTGGCGCCGTTGACGAGCTTGACCAGCGCCGAGCCGAGCATCGGCGTGTAGGGCATGCTCACCTCGGTGAGGACGTAGCGGACCCCGTTGGTGCGGAATCCGGTCGGCACGGTGAGGTCGGAGGCGGCGCCCGTGGCGCGGGGCGACGCGTTGGCGTTGGCGGTGCTGGAACAGACCCGGGGGATCAGGTTGAGGTTCGTGAGGTCGACCGCCATCGCGCTCACCACGATCTTCACGCCGCTGGCGTCGAACGGCTTCAGCACCAGGGTCGAGGTGGCGAGGATGTCGCGCATCAGCGACGCGTCGATGGGGTTCTGGGCGTCGCCCTGCGCAGTCAGGTCGGACACCGTCCGGGCGAGCTGCGTGACCTTCCGCCAGTTGTCGACCGCGTGGGCGTACTCCGAAAGGCCCACGAAGATCGCGAGTAGCACGGGCAGGATCAACGCGAACTCGATCGCGGAGACGCCGCCGGACGCGCGTGCGAACCGAGCGAAGGCCCGCTCGGACGCGCCTGAGCTATGAAGAGGGGAACACCGCACCATCCCGGCCCTCAGCATCCGGTCGAGGCGGTGGTCTGGTACGGCTCGGTGCGGAACACGGCCGTGGACTGCAACAGATGCGTCCCGTCGGCGAAGCTCATCTGGGCGAGGTCGAGCAGGCTGAAGAACACCGGCACCTTGACGGCCGCGGTGACGACGACGATCGATCCCGGCTTCGCGCAGGCGTAGCTCGTCCCGAAGCCGTTGTTCCAGGTCCTCGTGGTGGCGTTCATCGGCGTCGCGCTCGACCCGGCCGCGAACGAGCTCGCCAGCGACACGTCGATCTTCACGCTCGAGCAGTCGAACAACGTGAAGGCCCGGTTGGCGCCGGTTCCGCACATCGCGTCGTTGAGCTTCTGCAGCAGGACCGCCGCGCTGGTCGTCCCACTGTTGGCGATCTGGAACTGGCCGGTGAACAGGCCGCGCACCGCGTTCTGGACGGTGCGGTCGAAGTTCTGGCCGGCCCAGATCACGAACGCGATCTGGATGATCGCGCCGACCAGCGCGAGGAAGGGCAACGACACGAGGGCGAACTCGACCGCGGCGGCCCCCTCGGCGGCGGCGGCGAACGTGCGGATCGGTGACGGACAAAATGCGCGGACGAGGCGGCGAGGCATGACACCTGAGGCGGATGAGATACGTTATCCAGACGCTATCCACCCGAAGATCTAAACCAAAGTTGAATCGCCCTACCAACCCTAGATGACATCCTGCGGCGTCATCGCGACATGAGCACAACCCTCGGTCGCACGGAACACCCCCTCATCTAGGACAATAAGGCGATCGGCCGGGATAAAGACTTGCGGAGAGCGGCGCATCATGTCGGCCGGGAAAAAATGACTTTCCGCCGTTCGCGATCTGCTCGATCCGTGAGCGACGATGCTTTGGAACCCGGAACGAAAAAGGCCCCGGATGCGTGATCCGGGGCCTTCACAATATCAGGAGCAAGGTGCCGACGGCGCCCGGCGGGCGGGTGCTGCCTAGAACGGTATGTCGTCGTCGAGGTCGTAGTTGCCGCGCGAACCGCCGCCACCGCCCGCGGGCGCCGGGGGCTGACGCCGCTCGCTGCCGCCCTGGGAACGGCCGCCGCCATACTCGCCGCCGCCGCCGCCGCGGCTGACCTGGCCGCCGCCCTCGTCGTCGGCCGCCATCTCGCCACCGCCGCCGCGCCCGTCGAGAATCGTCATCTCGCCGCGGAAGCGCTGGAGCACCACCTCGGTGGTGTACTTCTCGACGCCGGAATTGTCGGTCCACTTCCGGGTCTGGAGCTGGCCCTCGATGTAGACCTTCGAGCCCTTGCGCAGGTACTGCTCGGCCACGCGGGCGAGGTTCTCGTTGTAGATCACGACCGAGTGCCACTCGGTCTTCTCCTTGCGCTCGCCCGACGCCTTGTCCTTCCACGACTCGGAGGTCGCGAGGCGCAGGTTGACCACCGGATCGCCGGAGCCGAGGCGGCGCGTCTCGGGATCGCGCCCGAGATTGCCCACCAGAATGACCTTGTTGACGCTGCCCGCCATCGCTCTCTCCTTCGCCGTCGGATCTCACAGGGCTCGGTCCGGCCGAACCCGCGGGTGCTCTTCATGAGCCTCGGGACGAGCCCGGGCAACCGGCGCAGCGGCGCTTGTCCCCATCACCCACACGCGGCGCCGGCCTCCTGTGTTCTATCTTTGTTCCGATTACGCGGCAAGCTGGTGCCGCATCGCGCGGCGCCGGCCGCGGGGTCCCGCTCAGGCGACGTGGACGATGAGCTTGCCGAAGTTGCGGCCCTTCAGCAGGCCGATGAAGGCCTCGGGCGCGTTCTCCAGGCCCTCGACCACGTCCTCGCGGTACTTCACCGATCCATCCGCGATCCAGTCGCCGACCTCCCGCTCGAAGGCGTCGATCTGGCTCGCGAAATCCCAGACGATGAAGCCCTGGATCCGCAGGCGCTTGGTCAGCACCGCGCGCATCAGCAGCGGCGACCGGTCGGGGCCGGGCGGCAGCTCGGTGGCGTTGTAGCCGGCGATCAGGCCGCAGACCGGCATGCGCGCGAAGTCGTTGAGCAGCGGCAGCACCGCCTCGAAGACCGCGCCGCCGACATTCTCGAAGTAGACGTCGATGCCCTTCGGGCAGGCGGCGGCCAGCGCGCCGGGGAGGTCGTCGGAGCGATGGTCGACCGCGGCGTCGAAGCCGAGCTCGCGCGTGAGGTAGGCGCACTTCTCGGGGCCGCCCGCGATGCCGACGGCGCGCGCGCCCTTGAGCTTGGCGATCTGCCCGACGAGCGACCCCACCGGCCCGGCGGCGGCGGCCACCACCACGGTCTCGCCGGGCTTCGGCTCGCCGATGTTGAGGAGCCCGGTATAGGCAGTCATGCCGGGCATGCCGAGGACGCCGAGCGCCGTCGTCGGCGGTGCGACCGCGGGATCGACCTTTCGCAGGCCCTTGCCGTCGGACACCGAGAACTCCTGCCATCCGCCGAAGGCCTGGACCAGGGTTCCGATGGGGAAGTCCGGGTGCTCGGAGCGCATCACCTCGCTCACCGTCCCGCCGGTCATCGGCTCGCCGATGCCGACCGGCTGCGCGTAGGATTTCGCCGCGCTCATCCGGCCGCGCATGTAGGGGTCAAGCGAGAGCCAGCGTGTGCGCAGCAGGATCTCGCCGGCGCGCGGCGTCGGGACGACGGCCTCCTCGAGGCGGAAGTTCTGCAAGGTCGGCTCGCCGTGCGGACGCGCGGCGAGGACGATGCGGCGGTTCTTGGCGGCCATGCCGGGTCTCCGTGAGGGTCGAGGATCGATCGGCCTATCATGTCGCAGCGGCGAGGCCCGATGTCACCGTCGCGCGCGTTCCGCGTTGCCCGATCGAACCGATCCCCAAAACACGAGAGCAACCGCATGCGCGTCGGATCCGGACTCGCCCTCGCCATCGCGTCGATCGCCCTCGCCGGCCAGGCCGCCGCGGCGCAGGATCCGCTGGCGCGCTATCGCCAGGCGTCGCGCGTGCTCGTCCTGTCCGCCCCGGATGCCGACGATCGCCGGCTCGCCGAGCAGCGCGCCGCCGTCGAGGCGGCGCGTGCCGGGTTCGGCGAGCGGGATCTCGTGGTGGTCGAGGCGGTGGGTGATGGGGAAAGCGCCGCGGCGATCCGGCGGCAGCTGCGCCTTCCGGCCGACGCGTTCCGCGCGGTGCTCGTCGGCAAGGACGGCGGCGCCAAGATCACGGCGGCGGAGCCGATCCCGGCACTGCCGCTGTTCTCGACGATCGACGCGATGCCGATGCGCCGGGACGAGATGCGCCGCCAGCGCTGAGCCGAAACAAAAAAGGGCCGCCCGCGGGCAGCCCTCTTTCTCGTTTCCGTCGTCGATCCGCTCAGTAGCAGCGCTCGACCAGCACGCGGCGATAGCCGTACGGCGTCCAGCGGACCCGGGGAACGGTCACGCACTCGCCACCGTAACCGTAACCGTAGCCGCCGTAGGCGGCCGGGGCGTAGCCATAGCCGTAGCCGTAACCCGGGTAGCCGTAGCCGCCGTATCCCCCGTAGAGGCCGCCAGCGGCGAGGCCGAGGCCGACACCGAGACCCAGGCCGCCGAGGCCGTACCCGTAGCCGCGGCCGTAACCGTAGCCCCGATATCCGCCGAAGCCGCCGCGATAGCCGCCGAACCCGCCCCGGAAGCCGGCGCCGCGGAACCCGCCGAAGCCACCGCCACGGAACCCGCCGAAGCCGCCGCCGTGAAAGCCACCGCCATGGAAGCCACCGCCGAAGCCGCGCGCCTCGGCCGACGCCGGCAGGTAAGCGAGCGCTCCGACCATCAACGTCGAAGCAAGAAGAAGACGCTTCATCAAACCATCTCCAGAAGAGTCGTGACCGTAACCCCCATCGTCCGAGAAACGCGCAGGCGCCGATTTCGGTTCAGGCTGCGACATTCGAAACCGCCTCCTCGCTGCGGCCATCGCGGCTGCTTGAAAAGCGTCGCATTCTAAGGTGAGGAGACGCGCCGCAGGCGTGCGAATGGCTCGGCTGCTTCGAGGCCTCACGATGATGTTACGTCCGACCCTAGCGGCGGCTCTCGCCTTCCTGGCCGTCTCGAGCGGCGGCGCGCGCGCGGAGACTGCCGTCCCCGAGGCCTGCCGGCCCGTCCAGGCGCAGGGCGACAGCTTCACCGTGTGCACCGTCGATCTCCGCCGCCAGCGCGTGCGGCTGTTCTGGCTCGGCGCCGACGGGCAGCCCTATTCGTCGCTCTCGGCGCTCGCCGAGAAGCAGGGCCCGCGCCTGAGCTTCGCGATGAACGCCGGCATGTACGACAAGGGCCAGGCCCCGGTCGGCCTCTACGTCGAGGACGGCCGCGAGATGAAGGGCGTCTCGACCGCCAACGGGCCGGGCAACTTCCACCTTAAGCCGAATGGCGTGTTCTATGTGAAGGGCGAGCGCGCCGGCGTGCTCGACACCGGGCACTACCTCAAGGCACGCCTGAGGCCCGACTTCGCGACGCAGTCCGGCCCGATGCTGGTGATCGACGGGCAGATCCACCCCAAGATCTCCGCCGACGGGCCGAGCCAGAAGATCCGCAACGGCGTCGGCGTCCGCGACGACGGGCGGGTGGCGGTGTTCGCGATCTCGGAGCATCCCGTCACCTTCGGCGCCTTCGCGCGCCTGTTCCGGGACGACCTCGGCTGCCGCAATGCGCTGTTCCTCGACGGCAGCGTGTCGAGCCTCTACGCGCCGGCGCTCAAGCGCAGCGACATCAGCCGCCCGCTCGGGCCAATGGTCGGGGCGGTCGCACGATAGGGACGGCCCGCCTCAGCGGCGGGTCGCATCCATGCGCAGGCCGTGCTCGGGCCGCAAGGTCACCCGGTGCAGCGGCGTCATCGGCGGATGGTCGGCCGGCATCCGGAACCGCACGGCGCGGACGATGTGGGCCAGCACGATCACCGCCTCCTGCAGCGAGAAGCTCTGACCGATGCAGACGCGCGGGCCCGCCCCGAACGGCAGGTAGGCGAAGCGCGGGATCGCGTCGCGGTTCGCACCGAGGAACCGCTCCGGCACGAAGGCGTCCGGATCGTCCCATAGGGTGCGGTGCCGGTGCAGCACGTAGGGCGCGACCAGCACCATCGACCCGCGCGGCACCTTGATGCGGCCGAGTCGATCGTCGCGGATCGCCTGGCGGCTGAGGAACGGCACCGGCGGGAACAGGCGCATCGCCTCCTCCATCACCGCCTTGGCGAAGGGCAGCGCCTCGATCGCGACGTCGCCGTCGCCCGCCGCGTCGACCTCGACCTCGAGGCGCTCGCGGGCGGCGTCGTCCTTCGCCAAGCAGTACAGCGCCCAGGTCAGGGCATTCGCCGTGGTCTCGTGCCCGGCGGCGATGAAGGTGACGATGTTGGCCTGAACCTCGAGGTCGGTGAGGCCCTTGCCGGTCTCGGGGTCCTGCGCCGCCAGCAACAGCGTCATCAGGTCCTGCGGCGCGCCGCCGGCCGCCAACAGCGCCTTGCGGCGGGCGATCAGCTCCTCGACCACCTCGGCGAAGTAGCGCCCCGCCGGCCGCGCCCGCAGCCTTCCGAGCCGGGGCACGAAATCGGGCACGCCGAACACGTCGAGCGGGTCGATCGGCCCGACGGCCTCGAGGAAGCGGGTGATCGCCCGCCCGAGCGCATCGGGATCGCCGGGCAGGCCCTGGGTGAAGATAGTCCGCTCCAGCACGTCCAGCGTCACGCGGGTCATCTCCAGCGCGACGTCGACCTGCGTGCCGTCGCGCCGGACCAGGCGGCGGGCGAGCTTGGCGCCGGACGCGTTCATCGCATCGGAAAAACCTTGCACGGTGCGCGCCGAGAAGATCGGCGCTAGCGTCCGCCGCTGCAGCTTCCAGGCGTCGCCCTCGGCGCTGAGCAGGCCGTTGCCGAGCCCGGGCGCCAGGACGCGGCGCTGGAGGTCGTCCTTGCGGTAGTTGCCGACGTTCTCGACGAGGAGGTAGCGAATCAGTGCCGGGTCGCTGACCACGGTGATGCGGCCCATGGCGCCGTCGCCGGCCACCACGGGGGCGGTGAAGTGATCCTCCATCCAGGTGGTGATCGGGTTCTTGCGCGCCGCCTTGAGGAACTCGAACAGGCCCATCGCCGTGCGGCGCGGCGCCGGCACCGGCGGCCGGAAGCGGGACGCCACCGGCGCATCCGTGTCGATCGCGATCGTCGCCGTCATTCGGGCGCCATCCTTGCTTGGCGCGACGGGGAACAGGCCGCCGCGTTTGTCGGGACACGGCCGGAAAAGCGCCTTCGCGATTTGCCGCCGCCTGTCGTAGGTAGGCACCGCACCGCACCGAACGTAGAGGCCACGATGTCGCCGCAGCCCGAGACCGCCACCCGCACGGAATCCGACACTTTCGGGCCGATCGAGGTTCCGGCGCACCGGTATTGGGGGGCGCAGACCCAGCGCTCGATCCAGAACTTCAAGATCGGCACCGAGCACATGCCGGCGCCGCTCGTCCACGCGCTGGGCCTCGTCAAGCAGTCGGCCGCCCTGGTGAACCAGGATCTCGGCGGCCTCGACCCGAAGGTGGCCGAGGCGATCGCGGCGTCGGCGGCCGAGGTGGTCGAGGGCCGGCACGACGACGAGTTCCCGCTGGTGGTGTGGCAGACCGGATCGGGCACCCAGTCCAACATGAACGCCAACGAGGTGATCGCCAGCCTCGCCAACGAGCGGCTCGGGGGCAAGCGCGGCGGCAAGTCGCCGGTCCACCCCAACGACCATTGCAACCGCGGCCAGTCCTCGAACGACGTCTTCCCGACGGCGATGCACATCGCGGTCTCGCGCGAGATCACCGAGCGCCTGATGCCGGCGCTGACGCACCTGCACACCGCGCTCGACGCGAAGGCGAAGGCCTTCGAATCGATCGTCAAGATCGGCCGCACCCACCTGCAGGACGCGACCCCGGTCTCGCTCGGCCAGGAATTCTCGGGCTACGCCGCGCAGGTCGCGCTCGGCGGCTCGCGCATCGCGGCGACGCTGCCCGGCGTGCTGGCGCTGGCGCAGGGCGGCACCGCCGTCGGCACCGGGCTGAACGCGCATCCGGAATTCGCCGAGCGCTTCGCCGCCAAGGTCTCGGAGCTGACCGGCCTGCCCTTCACCTCGGCCGCCAACAAGTTCGAGGCGCTGGCGACCCACGACGCGCTGGTGTTCACGCAGGGCGCGCTCTCGGCGCTCGCCGCCGGCCTGTTCAAGATCGCGCAGGACATCCGCCTGCTGGCATCCGGCCCGCGCTCCGGGTTGGGCGAGCTGTCGCTGCCGGAGAACGAGCCGGGCTCCTCGATCATGCCGGGCAAGGTCAACCCGACCCAGTGCGAGGCGCTGACGATGGTCTGCGCGCAGGTGATCGGCAACGGCACCACGGTGAGCTTCGCCGGCAGCCAGGGCAACTTCGAGCTCAACGTGTTCAAGCCGGTGATCGCCAACGCGGTGCTGCAGTCGATCCGCCTGCTCGCCGACGCGGCGGTGAGCTTCACCGACAACTGCGTCGTCGGGATCAAGGCCAACGAGGACAAGATCGCCGACCTGATGAGCCGCTCGCTGATGCTCGTGACCGCGCTCGCGCCCTCGATCGGCTACGACAAGGCCGCCGAGATCGCCAAGACGGCGCACAAGAACGGCACCACCCTGAAGCAGGAGGCCCTGCGCCTCGGCTACGTGACGGAAGCCGAGTTTGAGCGCGTGGTGCGGCCCGAGACCATGCTGGCCCCGAGCGCCGAGTAGGCCGAAGCCGAGACCGGGGAGATCGACGCGATGGCCGAGATCATCAACCTGCGCCAAGCCCGCAAGGCACGCCTGCGGGTCGAGAAGGACGAGAAGGCGGCCGACAACCGCATCGCCTTCGGCCGCCCGAAGAAGGGCCGGACCCTGCAGGAGCGCAAGACGGCGATCGAGGTCGCCCGCCACGAGGGCCACAAGCTGGTCGGGCCGGATTCGGAGACGTGAGCGAGGGTGCGCCGCCGCGCGACGTCCGTTTCCCTGGAGGGGGCCACGGCGTTCACCGATCTCGTCCGAACCAGGTGGATTGCTTCTGATACCGCTTCACTCCGTCATCCCGGGGCTGCGCAGCAGAGCCCGGGATGACGGGGAAGGTTGGGAAGGGAGGGAAGAGCCCGCGATGAGCATCACCAAGCGCTCGGTGATGATCGCCGGCCACCGCACCAGCGTGTCGCTGGAGGATCCGTTCTGGACCGCTCTAGGCGAGATCGCAGCAGCACGCGGCCAATCGGTGCAGGCGCTGATCGGGGCGATCGATGCCGGCCGCGACGGCCAGAACCTGTCCTCGGCGATCCGGGTCTTCGTGCTGGCGGCGTTTCGCGAGCGGGCGCCCTGACCGGTCGTCAGCGCCGGATGTCGCGAAGGCTAAGCGAGGCGGCCGGCACCACGCCGGAGGCGGTCGACGTCGTCGTGCTCACCCATTGCCACACCGACCACATCGGCGGGCTGATGCGCGACGGGCATCCGGCATTCCCGAACGCGCGCCTCGTCGTCGGCGCGACCGAGTACGAGTTCTGGGCGAAGCCCGAACGGCTCGCGGCGGCGCCATCGAGCAACGAGCACGCCTCGGCGCTGGTGTTCCGCACCCACCTCATGCCGCTCGCCGCAAGGACGCGCTTAGTGAAGGATGGCGACGAGGTCGTGCCGGGCATCCATGCGCTCGCGGCCTACGGGCATACGCCCGGCCACCTTGCCTTCCACGTCGAGAGCGAAGGGCGGCGGATGCTGATCTGGGGCGATTGCGCCCACCACGAGGTCGCCTCGCTCGCCGAGCCCGGCTGGCACGCCCTGTTCGACATGGACAAGGCCGCGGGCGCCGCGACGCGCCGGCGGATCTACGACATGGCGACCACCGACGACCTCGTCGTCGCCGGCTACCACACCTCGTTCCCCTCGCTCGGCTACGTCGGGCGCAGCGGCACCGGCTATCGCTGGATCCCGGTCACCTATCAGCTCGAACGCTGAGGTTCGTCACTCCGCCGCCTGCAGCGCCGGCTCGGCCGATCGCCCGATCGCGGCCGGCCGCGGTCCGCCGGTCGCCCAATCCAGCAACTCCACCGTGTGGACGATCGGGATCGCGGTGCCCTTCCCGATCTGGGTGGCGCAGCCGATGTTGCCGGTGGCGATCACGTCGGGGCGCATGCGCTCGATGTTGGCGACCTTGCGCGCCCGCAGCTTGCCTGCCAGCTCCGGCTGCAGGATGTTGTAGGTGCCGGCCGAGCCGCAGCAGATGTGCCCCTCGGGCACGTCCTTCACGGTGAAGCCCGCCCGCTTCAGCAAGGCCTTCGGCTCGGTGGGGATACCCTGGCCGTGCTGCATCGAGCAGGCGGAATGGTAGGCGACGACGAGGTCGCTCTCGATCACCGGCGCGATGCCGAGCGTGGCGACGAACTCAGTGACATCCTTGGCCAGCGCCGAGACCCGCGCCGCCTTGTCGGCATAGGCCGGGTCGTCGCGGAACATGAATCCGTAATCCTTGATCGTCGTGCCGCAGCCGGACGCCGTGACGAGGATCGCGTCGAGCCCGGCGCCGTCGGCCTCCGCGATCCAGGCGTCGATGGTGCGCTTGGCCTGGGCGTGCGAATCGCCCGTCCTGCCCATGTGGTGGGTGAGCGCGCCGCAGCAGCCCTCCCCGTCCGCATGCACCACCTCGACGCCGTGCCGGGTCAGCAGGCGGATCGCGGCCGCGTTGAAATCGGGGCGGAGCACGCTCTGGGCGCAGCCGCGCAGCAGCGCCACGCGCTTCCTCTCGGCCCGGGCGCCGACGGCCGGGAAGGTCGCGGGCCGGTTCGTCGGCTCGCGGCGCGGCAGCGCGGCGGGCGCGAGGTCGAGCATCGCGGCGAGGCGGTTGCCGACCCGCGGCAGGCGCGCGACCAGCGGCTTGAACGGCGCGCCGAGCTTGGCCGCCCACAGGGCCAGCCGGAACCGGCCGGGATGGGGCAGCACGAAGGCCAGGATCGCCCGGAGCGCGCGGTCGTCGAGCCGCCGGGAGAACGTCTCCTCGATATGGCTGCGGGCGTGGTCGACGAGGTGCATGTAGTGCACGCCCGACGGGCAGGTCGTCATGCAGGACAGGCACGACAGGCAGCGGTCGACGTGCTTGACCACCTCGGCGCTCGCCGCCTTGCCGCCCTCGAGCATGTCCTTGATCAGGTAGATCCGCCCGCGCGGGGAATCCAGCTCGTCGCCGAGCAGCAGGTAGGTCGGGCAGGTCGCCGTGCAGAACCCGCAATGCACGCAGGTGCGCAGGATCTTCTCGGAGGTCGCCATCGCCGGGTCGGCGAGCTGGGCGAGGGAGAAATTGGTTTGCATGGCGCGTTCTGGATGCGTCCTGTCTCAGGCCGATCGCGTCGGCCCCGTCGTTCGATCGTCTGTGCCACCGTTTCGCGCCGGGCACGATGCGGCGGACGGCCCGCACGAGGTCGGGCCCCCGCGCGGAAGCGCTAAACCCCCGCGTACATCCGCCCGGGGTTGAAAATTCCCGCAGGATCGTGCGCCGCCTTGATCCCCTGCGTCACCCGCATCAGCGGCTCGGACAGCGGCTGGAACACCGGCACCGCGGCGCGCACCGCGTCGGGCGCGCGGATCAGCGTGGCGTGGCCGCGGTGCTCGGCGAGCGCGCCGCGGATCGCCGCGGCCCCGGCATCGCCCGCGCTCGGCACGGCGAGCCAGACCAGGCCGCCGCCCCAGTCGTAGAACCAGCGGGCCGGCATCGTGCGGCCGATCGCGGCGGCGAGCGCCGGCCCGCGCGTCGGAGCGGTCGAGAGGCGCCACACGGCATCCGCCGAGCCGGCGAACGGCGTCGCGTCGCGGATCGCCGTCCACAGGGCGGCTCCGGGCTCGCCATCCAGGATTTCGGCGGCGCCGAAACGCTTCAGGAGCTTGCGCAGCTCGCCGATGCGGTAGTCGAGGGAGTCGGAGAAGCCTTCGAGGCGCATCAGCGTGCGGGGGTCCTCGCCGTCGATCCCCGCGGGGAGGTGCGCCGCGCCGGTGAGCTCGAACGGCGAGCCCAGCGCGGCGGCGAGCGCGGCGACGGCGCGGGCGTCGTCGAGCCCCGAGAAGGCCAGCGTCGCGACGCGTTCCTGCACCGGCAGCACCTTGAAGGTGACCTCGGTCAGCAGCCCGAGGGTGCCCCAGGAGCCGGCCATCAGCTTCACGAGGTCGAGGCCGGTGACGTTCTTCATCACCCGGCCGCCGGACTTGATCGCCTGCCCGCGGCCGTTGACGAAGCGCACGCCGATCAGGCTGTCGCGGGCGGCCCCGGCGTTGATGCGGCGCGGACCGGAATTGTTGGCCGCCGCGACCGCGCCGAAGCTCGGCGCGCCGGCGCTGCCCATCAGGACCCGGGCGTCCATCGGCTCGAACGGCAGCATCTGGCCGCGCGCGGCGAGCAGCGCCTGGACCTCGGAGAGCGGCGTGCCGGCGCGCGCCGCGATCACCATCTCGGCCGGCTCGTACAGGGTGATCCCGGAGAGCGCCCGCGCCGACAGGGTCGCCTCGTCCTGCGCCGGCCGGCCGATCCCGGCCATGGTGTCACCGCCCACGAGGCGCAGGCGCTCGGACCGGCCGGCGGCCGCACCGACGATCTCGGCCGCCTCGCCCTCGTCGCGGGGCTCGTAGAATGGCATCGTTTCCTGCCCGGTCGCGTGTTTTCGGCGGATGCCTTCTGCGCGGCATCCTTGTGGCCGCGATCATGCGGGATCGCGGCCGCCTTGCAAAGTGGAACCGCTCTACTCTGCGGCCAGGGGATGGGCGGAACGGACGCGCCCGGCCACCTGGCTGCGCAGGCCGGCGATGTCGAAGATCCACACCACGGCCGCGTAGAGGCCGGCGCCGAGCGGCACGGCGAGACCGAGCGCGAGCGGCGGATCGAGATGGCGCAACGGCGTGAGCGCCAGGGCCATGGCGCCGCAGGCCGCGCTCGCAGACAGGATCTCGCTCCAGGGCAGCACGAGCCGGTCGCGTCCGGTCAGGGCCCGCACGGCCAGCCAGGCGAAGGCTGCGCCGAGCGCCAGCGTCTGGGCCAGCGCCACGCCGGCGCCGCCGAGCAGCGGCGGCAGGACGAGCAGGCCGAGCCCGTTGACGGCGAGCCCGGCCGCCGCGGCCGCGATCACCGGCAGGGTGCGGCGACGAATCTGGAACACCGGGTTGATCGCGAAGAACATCATCGCGAGGCAGAACAGGCCCGGGATCAGCAGCAGCGCGTAGAGGGCGAACGGCCCGCGATAGGCCTCCGGCACCACGAGCGCCTCGAGCGCCGGCAGCACCGCCCAGAACCCGACGGCGCAGGGCAGCAGCAGCGCGAAGACCGTGGCGGCGTTGGCGGCGACCTGACGTTCGGCCGCCGCACGTCCGTGCAGCTCCTCGACGCGGACCGCGAGCTGGAACAGCAGCAGGTCGAGCGCCGTGCCGAGCATGGTCAGGCTGCGTGCGGTCACGTCGGCGGCGAGGGCGAAGTAGCCGGCTTCGGCGAATCCCGCCTGCGCCGCGATGGTGCCGCGGTTGAGGAACGGCAGGAGCTGGTAGACGGCGTTGGCCGCGATCAGCGGCAGTCCGTAGCGCAGGAACAGCGTCCAGGTCTCGCGCCGGCGATGATGCTCCACCGTCGTCACCGGGTCGCGCAGCGGGTGGCGCAGGATCAGCACCGCGAGGAGCTGGCTCAGCCCGGCGGCGGCCAGCACCCAGGCCGGCTGGCGCAGATACCAGGCGGCCGCCGCCATCATCGCGAAGGCCAGCACGTTCTTCACCGCGACGAGGCCGAAGTAGAGCTTGCCGTCGAAGCGGGCGCGGGCGAGCGCGGCATGGTAGTCGAACACGCCGATGCCGAGCGCCGCCAGCATCGCGCCGGACAGGATCGCGGCGTGGCCGTCGGGACCGTCGCCGAGACCGAGGCCGCCGGCGATGGCCGCGGCGGACAACAGCAGCGCCGCGAGGATGGCGTAGGCCCGGTCGAGGCCGTGGCGGATCCACGGCTCGTCGAGGCGCACGCGCACGGAATAGAACCGCGTCGCCGACAGGCGCAGCCATTCGAACAGCACGGTGGTGATCACCAGGGTGCCCGCGGTGGCCAGTGCAAACCGTCCGAAATCGGCCGGCCCGAGCAGCTTGGCGATGAGCAGGCCGAGGACGAAGTTCAGCCCAGCATTCAGGACGAAAGCGGCGATCACGGCCATGGACGAGCCTTCGGGGACGAACGAGCCTTCGGGGACGAACCGGCACGGGCGAGCGCGGCCTGCGGCCTCGATCTAGCGCCGCGCCGGTAAGATTCCCTGAATCCGGCACGACGAGGGCGCGCCGGAACGGTTTGGCGCCGAAGGCCGTTTCCGCGTCCGGTCCAAACCTTCCCCGGAGTCCCCGTCAGATGCGCATCCTCGTTCCCGCCGCCGCAATCCTCGCCCTCGCGGGCGTTCAGGCCGCCACCGCCCAGACCACCGTGATCGAGCGCGGCGCGCCGGACACCGTCGTCGTCGACCGGCCGGCGACCGAGAGCAAGACGGTCGAGACCCGCGAGAGCAGCGACGGCTGCTCCACGAAGACGGTCACGTCGACCAACGACGAGGGCGACCGCAAGACGGTGCGCAAGGAGCGCTGCGACTGATCTTTCGGCGTCAGCCGCTCCGGCGCTGCCGGGGCGGCACCTGCGCCGTTCCCGGCGCGTCGTCGACGAGCGGGCGCTCGTAGCGCCACGCCTCCATCCCATCCTCGTAATAATCCTCGCGCACGTCGAAGCGGGTGTAGCCGCGCCGCTCGTACAAGCGCAGGCCGGCGCCGTTGTCGGCGCGGACCTCGAGGCGCAGGCGGGTGCAGCCGTGGCGGCGGGCCTCGTCCTCCACCGCCTGCATCAGCCGCCCGCCGAGGCCGAGACCCGAACGGGACGACGACACCGCGATCGACGAGAGCCGCGCGTTGCGGCTGTTGCGGCGGCGCTCGAGCGTCGCCGCGCCGATGAGGACGTTGGTCCCGTCCTCCTCCTCCAGCAAGGCGACCAGCACGCTCATCGAGAGCGAGCGGATCGCGTGGCGGATCGCACGCCGCTCGGCGCGGTCGGTCGAGAAGGTCGCGTTCTCCAGGGCGACCAGGGCATCGAGATCGTCGAGGCGAGCGAGGCGGATCTTCAGCTCGCCGTCGGCTTGCGGGCTCACGCGGTCCCCCGGGGCCGAATCGTCCGCCGTCTCACCCCGACCATGATGACCGCCGCTCACCGCCCGCCGCACGCGCAGCACGACGCCCGGATGCCGCGGACCGGCAGGGCGTCGCCACCGTCGACCGGCGTCAGATGCCCCCTCTTCGCGCGCTTGGGAAGCCCGGCCACGGCCGAGCGCTGCGTTTTGGCAACAGCTGCCCGCTCTGCACAGGGAATCCCACCGCGTGGCGGCGATTTCTCCTTGTGATGGCGCGGCGGCGTCCGTATATCCGCCCTGCCCAATTTCGCACGTGCCTGTGGCCGCGTGTCGGTTGGTGGGCATCCGGCCAACTGCCGGACAGCCGCCAGGGGTCTTAAAGGATCGATGGTCGACAGGGTGGATCCCCTCCGGCCGGCATCCAGGTGGCAACACCGGACCCCGACAACAACCGGCAGCCGGAGGCGAAACCGGCGAACCCCGCTCTCCACGGGGGACGCAGCTTAAAGCAACGACGAACGGGCTTTTTTGGTCTCGTCGGCCCTCCAAAGGCCGGCACCGAAGAGGCTTGTTTCTCCTTGCCCGGCGTGCGGATGGGAAAACCCCGTCCAATCCACGGCAGCCTCCGGGTGCTCTTCGCGCCCGCACGGATCGTCGCGTCTCCACAGCGCGCGGGTCCGCGCGACGCATCGGCCCCAGACGCCGGCGGTCCCCCTGGACCGTCACATCTTCGACGGCGCGCTCCCCCGTGGGCGGCCCCGCGAACCTGTGGGTTGGAACCGACATGACCGATCGCATCCGCGACTTCCTGCGCGTCCGCCGCGACCTCGGCCGCGACGAGGGCCCCGTGATGGTGCTCGACCTCGACGTGGTCCGGGACAACTACACCGCGTTCGCCCGCGCGCTGCCCGACACCCGCGTGTTCTACGCGGTGAAGGCCAACCCGGCCCCCGAGGTGCTGCGCCTCTTGGCCGACATGGGCTCGTGCTTCGACACCGCGTCGGTCGCCGAGATCGAGATGGCGCTCGCGGCCGGCGCCACCGCCGAGCGGATCTCCTTCGGCAACACCATCAAGAAGGAGCGCTGCATCGGCCGCGCGCTCCGTCTCGGCATCCGCCTGTTCGCGGTCGATTGCGAGGCCGAGGTCGAGAAGATCGTCCGCGCCGCCGCCGCCGCCGGGGTCGAGGCCGGGGCGGTGCAGGTGTTCTGCCGCATCCTGTGCGACGGAGCCGGCGCCGACTGGCCGCTGTCGCGCAAGTTCGGCTGCGAGCCGGAGATGGCGGTCGACGTGCTGGATCACGCCCATCGTCAGGGCCTCTCGGCCTACGGCGTCTCGTTCCACGTCGGCTCGCAGCAGGGCAACACCGAGGCCTGGGACGGAGCGCTCGCCTCCGCCTCGACCATCTTCCGCGAGTGCGCGCTCCGCGGCATCGGCCTGTCGATGGTCAACCTCGGCGGCGGCTTCCCCACGAAGTACCTCAAGCAGGTGCCGGGCGTGGAATCCTACGGCGACGCGATCTTCCGCGCGCTCACCAAGCACTTCGGCAACCGGCTGCCCGAGACGATCATCGAGCCGGGCCGCGGCATGGTCGGCAACGCTGGCCTGATCGAGGCCGAGGTCGTGCTGATCTCGAAGAAGTCGGCCGCGGAGGACGAGGTGCGCTGGGTCTACCTCGACATCGGCAAGTTCGGGGGGCTGGCCGAGACCATGGACGAGTCGATCCGCTATCCCGTCCGCACTGCGCATGACGGCGACCGGATGGCGCCGTGCGTGCTGGCCGGCCCGACCTGCGACTCGATGGACGTGCTCTACGAGCGCGATCACTACCCGCTGCCGGTCTCCCTCTCCATCGGCGACAAGGTGCTGATCGAGGGCACCGGCGCCTACACCACGACCTACGCCGCGGTCGCCTTCAACGGTTTCCCGCCGCTGCAACAGATCGTGATCTGACCCGATCCGCACCTTCGGCGGCCGCGGGTCGTTACGGCATCTGAACCCAGACCGCGCATCCCGATCGGCCGGCTCTCATCCGGTCGCCGGCGGGGATGCGCGGATCCTCGAGCGTCACGCCATGACGGGGCGGTTACGGTCATGATCCAGATCCGGGCGGAGCATCATCTCGACGTCGCGGCGCGCGAGCGCCTGCTCGACGCCTGCTTCGGCGCGAACCGCCGCGCGAAGACTTCGGAGCGCCTGCGGGAAGGCCGCCTGCCCGCCCGCGGCCTCGCCTTCTCGGCGACCCGCCACGGGCGCCTGATCGGGACGCTGCGGCTCTGGACCGTCGAGGCCGGCGCCCGGCCGGCCCTGCTTCTCGGGCCGCTCGCCGTCGACCCGGCGCTGCAGCGACAGGGCCTCGGCCGGGTCATGATGCATGCCGCCCTCGGACGCGCCGAATCCCTCGGGCACGGCGCCGTGCTGCTCGTGGGCGATGCGCCCTACTACGACCGCTTCGGCTTCTCGGGGGCGCTGGCGGCCGACCTCATGCTGCCCGGCCCGTTCGCGCGCGAACGCTTCCTCGGCCTCGAATTGCGGGCGGGCGCGCTCACCGGCGCCGAAGGATTGGTGCGGGCGTCGGGCGTCCTCGATGCCCCGGCGGATCTCGGCACGGCGGGCGCGGCGGACGGCCGACGACGCGCCGCCTGAGCGCGACCGGGCCGGCCGGGGCGGCACGGCCGCGTACCCGGGTGGCGCGACGGAAGCGTAGCCGAACGGCTCAGCGGCCGTCTGGCTCGATCGCCGGCAGCTCGTTCGGACCGAGGCTTCCGCCGGCCGCGGCCTGCGGGCCGGCGACGCCGCGGGCGCGATTGGCCAGGGCCACGGTCAGCTTCTCGGCAGCATCCGGCTGCATCACGGCCAGCACCTCCGCCATCTTGCGCGGATTCATCGCCAGCACCAGCGATACCAGGACGTCCTGGCCGAGACGGTCGAAGACCCGGGCGGCCTCCTTCGGCTTCATCGTCTCGTACATCGTCACGAGGTTCTTCAGGCCGGCCTTCTCGGCCTCGGCCTTGGCCTTGCCGGATGTGTCGACCTTGTCCTCGGCCTGCTTGAGGTCGCCGAGCCCGGTCTCGAGCTTGCGCTCGGCCTCGCCGAGCATCTTCTCGCGCAGCTCCAGCTCGTCGCTCTTCTGCTTGAGCGCGTCGCGCCGGGCGCCGAGCTTCTCCAGCAGGGCGCGCTCGCTCGGCGAGACCGGCTCGGGCATCGGCGGCTGAGCCTGGGGCGGCGGCTCGGGCTTCTTGGCATCCGCCTTCGTCTCGTCCTTCGGCGTCACCGATCCGGTGGTGGCGGGGTCGGCCAGCTCGTAGCCGGCGCGGGCCTTGGCGAGCACCTGGGCGAGGGCCGGCAATTCGGTGCCGACCTGCGGCGTCTCGACCGACATCGCGATGAGCTTCAGCACCAGCAGCCCGGCGGCGGCGAGCGTGACCGCATCGATCATCCGCAGGCGCAACGGACGGATCGCGCGCATGCGCGCGCGCGCCAGGGCGGTCAGGGCCTTCGCGTTGTTGGCGCCCCGGACGACCTTGGCCGCGCGCGCGCCCTCGGCGGCCGCGAGCGCGGTCCGGGCGGGATCGGTCCGGGCGGGAGGCCCCGCACTCATGCGGCGCGGCTCCGCACCCTGTGGAGGGCGCGCTCGGTCATCGCGAGGGCGGCGGCGGCGGCGGCGCCGAGGCGCTCGCCGTTCGGGCCGTCGGAGGCCGGGGTCTCGCTCGCGACGCGCATCGTCGGGCGCTGCACGGCCGGCTCGGGCGCGACGGGCCGAGGCGCGGCGCCGCGCATCTGCGTGACGATCGCCCCGATGCGCGCGATCACGCCCTCGCCGGCCTCGACCTGCGCGGCGATGTCGGCGGCGTAGCGCTCGGCGGTGCCGAGGCGTTCCGCCAGCGTGCGGTCGCACTCGTCCAGCGTGCTGCGCAGGCCGGCGATGGCGCGCTCGGCGGTCGAGGTCGCGACCATCAGGTCGCCGATGGTCTGGCGCAGGGCGGCCTCGTCGCCCTTCAGCTGCGCGATGCGGCGCGACAGCTTGATCGACGACACGATGGTGGCCACGAGCAGGACGGCGACGAGGCCGTCTGCGGCGAGCGTGACGAAGAGGCTCATGACCGAAAATCCATCGCTCAGGTGTCGCTTCGGTTGTTCATTGAGGCCTCGTAGGCCTGGAGCGTGGTGCGCGAGCGCCGCAGCGGCCGCGTCACCTGCACGGCGATGCTGTCGTCGACGCGCCCGATCCGCCCCTGCGTCAGCGCCCACTCGCCGCAGCGGACCGTGATGAGGTCGCTCGGCTTGGCGTCGAACATCAGCGTGTCGCCGACCTTCAGCGCCATGACGCGCTTCAGCGGCAGCGTCATCTCGTGGAGCACCGCCTCCATCGTCATGTCCGCCTGCCAGATCTCGGTGGCGAGGTGCCCTTCCCAGACGTGGTCGCGGCCGAGCTTCTCGCCCATGAAGCTCTGCATGAGCAGTTCACGGATCGGCTCGATGGTGGCGTAGGGGAACAGGATCTGCAGCAGGCCGCCGCGCCCGTCCATGTCGAGGCGGAGCGAGATCAGGATCGCCGCGTTGGCCGGCCGGGTGATGGTGGCGAAGCGCGGGTTGGTCTCGATCCGGTCGATCGCGAACCGCACCGGCGACAGCGGCTGGAACGACAGCTCGAGGTCGCCGAGGATGATCTCGACCAGGCGCCGGACCAGCTGCATCTCGATGGTGGTGAAGGGACGCCCGTCGAGGCGGCTCGACGAGCCGCCGCGCTTGCCCCCGAGCAGCAGGTCGAGCGTCGAGTAGGCGAGGTTCGACTCGACCGTGACCAGCCCGGAATTCTCCCAGGCGTCGGCCTTGAACACCCCGAGCAGGGTCGGCAGCGGGATGGCGTTGAGGTAGTCGCCGAAGCGGACCGAGGTGATGTTGTCGAGGGTGACCTCGACGTTGTCCTGGAAGAAGTTGCGCAGCGAGGTCGACAGCAACCGGATCATCCGGTCGAAGACGATCTCCAGCATCGGCAGGCGTTCGTACTGGACGACGCCCGAATCGACGATGGCGCGGACGCCGCCGGCGCCCGAGGCTGACAGCTCGCGCAGCGAGAAGCCGACGACGTCGTCGATCTCGTCCTGGCTGAGGATGCGGTCGTTGCCGGCGAGCTCGGGAAGGTTGTCGCTCTCCCCGTCCTCGATCATCGTCGCCCACTCGGCGGCGACGTCGCTGGCGTTGCGGGTGGTGCCCTGCTCCGCGAGCGCGGCGCCCCACTCGTCGGCGAGCGACGCGTCCCCGCCCTCGGCGCCCTGCTCGATCAGGGCTGCCGACCAGTCGTCCTCCACGTTCGGGTCGTCGGGTTCCATGAGGGGCTCGGTTGCAGAGGGGCGCGGTCGGGCTCGGGTTTGCGGCCGGTCGCTACTGGACGATCACGTCCTTGAAGAGCACCGCCTCGACACGGGCGGGATAGACCGCGACGTTGACCCGCTTCAGCAGCTCCTCGCGGAGGCGATACAGGCCGAGCGATCCGGAGAGGTCGCTGCCGCGCAGGTCGCGCATGTAGATCTGCAGCGCGTCCTCGACCCGCGGCATCAGCGGCTTCACCTCGCTCTCGACCTTCGCGTCCTTGAGCTCGAGGGCGATGCGGACCTTGGCGAACTTGGCCTTTTCGACGCCGGCCTCGGGGCTGAGGTTCATCACCATCTCCCGGACGTCGAGGAAGATGGACGGCTTCTTCACCTCCGCGACCTCGGCGGCGTGCTCGGCCTCGGCCTCGGCGGCGGCACGCTTCTTCAGCATGAACGCGCCCCCTCCCCCGCCGAGGAGGAGCACGGCGGCCGCGACGATGATGATGAGCTTCTTCTTGCTCTTCGGGGCTGCGGCTTCGCCGCCGGCACCCTCGGCGGCATCCGCTTTCTTGGGCTTCTTGGCCATGAGCGGTGGTCCGCGATCCGTCGGGTGAGCATCCGGGCCCACGCCTATCGGGTGCGGGCCCCTTCGAGGCTCCGGTATCGGCCGGCAGGGTTAACACGCCGTTAAGTCGGCACAATCTGCCGGGTCGGCTTTGCCGCCGGACCGATCCGGTCGTTTCGGCCGACCCGCGATTGCCCCGCCAAGCCGTTGACTTGAAACACGAAAATCGGTTTTCGCACTCTGGCACGAGGGATGCGGATATCCCCTCGCCGCCACCGCGGCACGACGGATCGAGTCCACGATGCAGAATGCCCTCCTCGTCGGCGTGTCGAGCCAAATGGCGCTTCAGCGCGAGCTCGACGTCATCGCCAACAACATGGCCAACGTCTCGACCACAGGCTTCAAGGGCCGTTCGACGCGCTTCCAGGAATACCTGATGCCGACGGCGAGCGCAGACACCTTCGCCGGCTCGGATCGCCGCCTCTCCTACGTGATCGACCAGGGCACCGCGCTCGACCTCGGCCAGGGCGCGATCGAGCCCGACGGCAACCCGACCCACGTGGCGATCCAGGGCGAGGCGTTCTTCTCGGTGCAGACGCCGCAGGGCGTGCGCTTCACCCGCAACGGCGCCTTCGAGGTGAACGCGCAGGGCACCCTCGTCACCAGCGACGGCTACGCGGTGCAGGGCGAGGGCGGCCCGATCACCGTCAACCCGCAGGAGACCGGGCTCTCGATCGGCCCCGACGGCACGGTCTCCACCAATCTCGGCGTGCGCGGGAAGGTGCGGCTCGTGACCTTCGCCAACCCGCAGACCCTGACCAATGCCGGCGCCAACCTCTACGAATCGAGCGCGCAGCCGCAGCCCGCGGGGATCAGGGGGCGCCTCGAATCGGGTGCGCTGGAGAAGTCCAACGTGCGCCCGGTGCTCGAGATGACCCGGCTGATGGACGTGAACCGGACCTACGCCATGGTCTCCAGCGTGATCACGCGGCTCGACGATCTGCGGGGCACGGCGATCCGCCGCCTCGCCGACGTCGCCTGAGCGGGAGCTAGACGATGCGCGCGCTCTACGCCGCCGCCACCGGCATGGCGGCCCAGGAACTCAACGTCCAGGTCATCTCGAACAACATCGCCAACCTTCGCACCACCGGCTACAAGCGCCAGCAGCCGCATTTCCAGGATCTGCTCTACCAGAACCTGCGCCGCGCCGGCGCCTCGACCTCGGACCAGAACACGCAGCTTCCGGCCGGCCTCGCCATCGGATCGGGCGTGAAGACCGTCTCGACCGCCCGCATCATGTCGCAGGGCACGCTGACCTCGACGGAGAAGGATTACGACGTCGCGATCCGCGGCGAGGGCTTCTTCCGCGTGACGATGCCGGACGGGCGCACCGCCTACAGCCGCGACGGCTCCTTCGACCTGTCGGCGCAGGGGCAGCTCGTCACCCGGGACGGCTACCTCGTCGATCCCGGCATCACCGTGCCGAACACCGCCACCGCCGTCACCATCAGCGCCACCGGCGCGGTGCAGGCGACGCTGCCCGGGCAGACCGCACCGCAATCGCTCGGCCAGTTCCAGCTCGCCCGCTTCGTCAACAAGACCGGCCTCGAATCGATCGGCGACAACCTGTTCATCGAGACCGCGGCCTCGGGTCCGGCGGTCAGCGGGCTGCCCGGCGGCGAGGGCTTCGGCAACCTCCAGCAATCGTACCTGGAAGAGGCGAACGTGAACGCCGTCACCGAGATCTCGTCGCTGATCGCCGCGCAGCGCGCCTACGAGATGAACTCGAAGGTCGTCACCGCCGCCGACCAGATGCTCTCCACCACCTCGCAGATGTTCCGCAGCTAGCGCCGCCCGGAGCCCGACGGTCATGTTCCATTCCCCCGCCTACGACGAACCGCGCCAGGAGGCCGAGCTGCGGCCGATCACGCGTTCCGCCGGCCTGCGCACCGCCCCGCTCGGCGTCGCGGTGCTGCTGCGCGCGGCCTTCGCTTTCCTCGCGCTGGCCGTTCTCGGCGCCTACACGCTGCCGGCGTTCGCCGACGAGGCGATGCGCCTGCGCGGCGACGTCACCGCGCGCGGCGACGTGCTCACCCTCGAGGATCTCGTCGAAGGCGCGCCGAGCTCGGCGGCCAAGCGCCCGCTGTTCCGGGCGCCCGCGCTCGGCGCCACCGGCACGATCCAGGCCCGCCGCATCCTCGAGGCGGTCGCCGCCCTCAACCTTGGCGCCGTCGAGACGGGCGGCCGGCTCCAGGTCGCGGTGCAGCGCGCCGCGCGCCGGGTCGGGGCCCAGGAGATCGAGGCGGCGCTGCGCCGCGCGCTCGAGACCGCTTACGGGGTCGACGCGAAATCGGTGAGCGTGCGCCTCGACGGGGACGGGCCGATGCTGCTGGCACCGGTCGATCTCGACGGCCAGGTCGTCGCCCTCGATCTCAACTACGATCCGCGCTCGCGCCGCGTCGGCGGGTTGATGACGCTCGGCGAGCGCCAGGCCTCGCTGCGGGTCTCCGGCGTGGTGATCGAGATGCGCGACGTCGCCATCGTCAACCGCACCCTCAACCGCGGCGAGCCGGTCACCGCCGTCGACCTGACGATCGAGCGCCGCCCGCGGGAGGGCTCGCCGCCGGACGCGCTGGCCTCGGGCGCGACGCTGGTCGGCGAGGTCGCGCAGCGCACGCTGAGCCAGGGCGCGATCCTCCGCACCGGCGATACCGCCCCGCCGGAACTCGTCGCCCGCGGCGAGGCGGTGACCATCGTCTACGAATCCCCCGGCATCAGCTTGGCGATGCGCGGCCAGGCCACCGATGCCGGACGGCTGGGCGCGACGGTCAACGTCGTCAACATCGCCTCGAAGAAGGTTCTCCAGGCGATCGTGATCGGCCCGGGCCGCGTCTCGGTCGGCCCGGCCCCGCCGCAGCGGCAGGCGAGCGCCGAGCCGCCGACCACGCTTCGCTGACCGCACCCATCAAGATCAGGCAGAGACGATCCGATGCGTCATCCTTCGCGCTCCCCGCGCCGCGCCCTGCCCCTCGCCGCGGCGCTGGTCGCCTGCGCCGGGCTCGGCGCCTGCAACACCATGGACCGCCTGTCCCAGGTCGGCGCGCAGCCCAACCTGTCGGCGATCGAGGATCCGACGGCGCAGGCCGGCTACAAGCCGGTCCGCCTGCCGATGCCCGACGTGCAGCCGGTCTCGTATGCGCCGAACTCGCTCTGGCGCACCGGCTCGCGCGCCTTCTTCAAGGACCAGCGCGCCGCGCGGATCGGCGACCTCGTCACGGTGAAGGTCAACGTCACGGATCAGGCCAACATCTCGAACGAGACCAAGCGCTCGCGCAGCAACACCGAGAATTTCGGCTTGCCGAATGCCGGCGGCCTGGAGAAGAACGCCGCCGTGCTCGCCGCCGGCGTGTCGCCCGACAAGCTGCTCGCCGCCACGTCGAGCTCCTCGAACGACGGCGTCGGCTCGGTCCAGCGCAACGAGACCGTGTCGACCAACGTCGCCGCGATCGTGACGCAGGTCCTGCCCAACGGGAACCTGGTGGTCGAGGGCAAGCAGGAGATCCGGATCAACTTCGAGGTGCGCGAGCTGATCGTGGCCGGCGTGGTCCGCCCGGAGGACATCGAGTCGGACAACACCATCGAATCGACCAAGATCGCCCAGGCGCGCATCGCCTATGGCGGACGCGGCCAGATCACCGACGTGCAGCAGCCGCGTTACGGCCAGCAAATCGTCGACATCCTGCTGCCGTTCTGACCAGGGCCGAACGCTCCGATCAGGTGTGCTCGGTGCCGGGCCGGTTGGGGCGCGGCGCCTCGCCGTGCCCAGAGATCACCGCCGAGCGGGTGGGATCGTGCTTGATCTTCGCGACGCGCGTCCGCTGCCAGACCGCGATCACCGTCGCGACCACGATCGTTCCGATGGCGAGGACCGGAATCAGAACATCGTTGTCCATGGACGTGCCTCCGATGATGTGATCGGGTAAAGCACGGTCAAGCCCGAGGGTTCCCGCGGCTCAGCTTGCGATTTCAGGGCGACGGCACAGTCGAGACCGTCCGGTTACTAAAAAAACCGCATGCTGCACCGCGAGAGACTTCAGTCGTCGCGGTAGACGCGCTCGCGGCGCTCGTGGCGCTCCTGCGCCTCCAGCGACAGGGTCGCGATCGGCCGGGCATCGAGCCGGCGCAGCGAGATCGGCTCGCCGGTCTCCTCGCAATAGCCGTAGGAGCGGTCCTCGATCCGCGCCAAGGCCGCATCGATCTTGCCGGTGAGCTTGCGCTGCCGGTCGCGGGCCCGCAGCTCGATCGCCCGGTCGGTCTCCGATGAGGCGCGGTCGGCGAGGTCGGGGTGGTTCTCGTTCTCGCTCTGCAGCGCAACCAGGGTGTCCTGCGCCTCGCGCAGGATGTCGCTCTTCCAGCCGAGCAGCTTGCGCCGAAAATACTCGCGCTGACGCTCGTTCATGAAGGGCTCGTCGTCGGACGGAACGTAGCCGTCCTCCAGCGTCACCTTCGCCATTCGTCGCCCTTCCATAGTCCCGTACGGCCGGTCCGCGGCGATAATTGCCTGCCGTATAGTCGAGGTGGATTGCTGCTACAACGCACCCGCGTTCAAGCTGCGGTGCTTGCACACGCTGCGCCAATTGATGCGGCAAAGGTGCCACGGTCGCGCGCGTGCGACGGAGATTGGTTTGCTCAATCGTGGATTGCCGACGGACCGCGGAGGCGGACGATCGCCGCGGCGACGGCATCGGTGAGCGCCCGGGCGATCGGGTGCCGGTAATGGCTCTGGTCGAAGAACTGCGCATCCTCGTGCGTTTCGGGCGTGTCGCGGCGCTCGTCGAGCACGCTGCCGAGCGGATGGGTCGCGACCGCCGCCGCGATGGCGGCCTTGCAGGCCTGCTCGGCCGCCGCGCGGGCGGTCCCCGGGCGCGGCAGGGCCGAGGCATGGATCGGCGGAAACACCAGCACGACGGGGGTCGCGGGTGGGACGCGGGCGAGCATCGCGGTCAGGCGCGCGGCCGCGGGGAACGGGCCGGCCTTGTGCGGATCGGGGGTGTCCGGCACGGGCGGCCCCGCGCTCGGCGCGCGCCGGTCGCCGCCGCCGAACCCGAGCTTGAGATAATCCGGCTCGTAATCCCACCACCCGTCGGCGCGGGCCATCGGCCGCTTCCTGCGCAGCAGCCACCCGATCCGGCCGACGACCTCCTGGGCCACGTTGAAGCGCAGCAGGCCGAAGGCGTAGGCGACGGGGTCGCGTTCCAGGAGCCAGAAGGGGAACGGTTTGCCGGGCGGCAGCGCCGGATCGTCGGTGCACCAGAAGTCGTCGGCCGCCATCACCAAGGCGGCGGGTTTCGGATGATGGCGCAGGTACCAGTCGAGAACCAGCAGCTGCTCGCCCGGGCCCGTCGCCGGCACGGAGAGTTGCACGAACGGAATGCCGGTGGCGGCCGAGAGGCGGGCCGGCTCGACGAGCTGGATGTGCGAATTGCCGATGACGGCCCCCGTGAAGGCCGGGTCGCGCCCGCGGACCGCGAGCGCGGTGCGCGGCCCCTGGGGCCGGACGCCGCCGACGGAGAACAGCGTGGAGCGCCCGCTGTCGTAGGGATCGATCGCGATCGCGAGGGCGAGGTAGCCGTACAGGAGGCCGATCGCCGTCAGCACGGCGGTGCGGGCGAAATCGTGCCAGGCCGTGTCGGGCGACGGGGTCCGCATCGGCTCAGAACTGGAAATAGATGAAGTCGTAATTGCCGTCGTCGCCGATCTTCAGGAGCACGACGACGAACAGCAGCGCGAAGGCGGCGGCGATGAGCCGGCTCGGCGGCATGCGGTGGACCGCGGCCCAGGCGCTCGGCCCGACCGTCGCCACGGCCGCGGCGACGGCGATGGTCCGCCACTTGAAGCCGGTGCCGGACGGACCGAAGCCGGCCAGCCCCTTGAACACGATCAGCGCCGCCTCGAAGCTGGTGGCGCGGAACAGCACCCAGGTCAGCACCACGAACAGGAACGTCAGCGCCCAGCCGAGGACCATCGGCATCCGAAGGTTCGCCCGGCGGAACAGGATGCCCGCCCCGAGGCCGGCCCCGTGCAGCGCTCCCCAGGCGACGAAGGTCAGCCCGGCCCCGTGCCAGAGGCCGCCGAGCGTCATCGTCGCGAACAGGGCCGCGACCTGGATGGCGAGGCCGCGGCGGTTGCCGCCGAACGGAATGTAGAGGTAGTCGCGCAGGAACCGCGACAGCGTCATGTGCCAGCGCCGCCAGAAGTCGCGCAGCGACGCCGACCGGTACGGCACGTCGAAGTTCTGCGGCAGCACGAGCCCGAACAGCAGCGCGATGCCCAGCGCCATGTCGGTGTAGCCCGAGAAGTCGAAGTAGATCTGGAAGGTGAACCCGAGGGTGGCCTGCCACGCCTCGGCGGTCGTCACCGCCTTGCCGGCGGCGGCGGCCTGGAACACCGGGTTGACGTAGCCCGCCAGCGGATCGCCGAAGAAGACCTTCTTCGACAGGCCGACGGTGAGCAGCATCAGCCCGCGGCCGATCCGCTCCGCCGCATCCGGGCGCGCATAGGGGCGCTCGTCGAACTGGTGCATGATCTCGCTCCAGCGCACGAGCGGGCCGGCGAGAACCTGCGGGAAGAAGGCGATGTAGAGCGCGTACTTGGTCAGCCCGAAGGACGGCGCGCGGCCGGCCCGAAGGTCGGTCAGGTACATGATGTGGTGAAAGGTGAAGAACGAGATCCCAAGCGGCAGCACCCAGCCGAGCCGCGGCGCCTCGATCCCCGGGATCAGGCCGGCGAGGTCGGCGAAGAAATCGAGGTACTTGAACAGCGCCAGGACGACGAGGTTCGCCGCGATCGCACCCGGGATCAGCCAGCGGGTCGACGCCCTGACGAAGGCGCGGGCGACGAGCCAGTTCGCCAGGATCGAGCCAAGCAGCAGCGGCACGAACCGCAGGTCCCACCAGCCGTAGAACACGAACGACAGCAGGACGAGCAGCGGCAGCCGCAGGCCCGGCCGATGGCGCTCGACGAGGGCGTGCAGCGCCAGCGCCGCGGGCAGGAACGCGAGGAGGAAGACGAAGGAGTTGAACAGCATCGGCCGGGGCGGCGCGGCGGGGGAATGCCGCGCCGCTCGGACCGAGCGTCGGGCGGCCGCCTTGTCGGGGATCGACCGGGATGCGTCAATCGACGGCGTCGCGCCTCACGCGTGGGGCCGGGTCGCAAGGTCCAGCGTCGTGGCGGTTCCGACCAGCACCGCGCGGATCCGGCTGTCCAGGCTGTCGGTAAGGTCGTCGACCCGCAGGTGCACCGTGCTCCCGCAATCGGTGCCGGTGACCCAGAGGTCGTAATTCAAGCCCTCGCTGCGGAGGTGGCTGAGCAGCCGCTCCGATCCGATGCGGACCGCCTCGTTGTTCAGGGTGATGCAGCGCGCGTCCATGCCGTCTCCGAATGATCGGGAGGGTAACGCACGACCACGCCCGATCGATCGTCCGGTATGCGCGACCGAGGGTTTTCGTCCCGAACAGGGTGAACCGGCCCTCAACGCGGCCCGTAGGTGTGATCCTCGGCGGGGAAGCGCCCGGACCGGACCTCGTCGGCGTAGGTGCGCACCGCCTCCTCGATGTTGGCGCGCAGCGAGCCGAAGCTCTTCACGAATTTCGGCGCCCGGTCGCTCAGGCCGAGCATGTCCTCGAGCACCAGGATCTGGCCGTCGCAGGCCGCAGAGGCGCCGATGCCGATCGTCGGCGCGGTCACGGCCGGCGACCGGGCGATGGCGTTGGCCACCGGCTCGACGATGCCTTCCAGCACGATCGCGAAGGCGCCGGCCTCGCTGATCGCGCGGGCATCCTCCATCAGGATGCGCTCGCCGTCCGGGCCGCGGCCCTGGACGCGGAAACCGCCCATGGTGTTCACGGATTGCGGCGTCAGGCCGATATGGCCCATCACCGGGATGCCGCGCTGGGTCAGGAACGCGACGGTGTCGGCGAAGCGGGCGCCGCCTTCCATCTTGATCGCGCCGGCCCCGGTCTCCTTCAGCACCCGCGCCGCGTTCATGAACGCCTGCTCGCGCGACGCCTCGTAGGACCCGAACGGCATGTCGACCACCACCAGCGCCCGCGAGGTGCCGCGGATCACCGCCTGGGCCTGGAGGATCATCATCTCCAGCGTGACCGGCAGGGTCGATTCGAGGCCGTGCATCACCATGCCGAGCGAGTCGCCGACGAGGATGAAGTCGCAATACGGATCCAGGATGCTGGCGGTGTGGGCGTGGTAGGCGGTCAGCGCGATGATCTTGGCGCCTTCGGCCTTCCGCTTGGCGAGATCCACCGCCATCACGCGCCGCGACTGCACGACCTGCGACATGGTCTTGGACTCCGTTCTCGTCACCTCGCCCGCGGCTGACGGGCCGGAGGCTCGCGGCCGATCAGGATCGCCCGCGCGCCTCCTCTACACCGTCCGGCGCCGAGAATCCCGCCCGCCGCTTTTCCTTTGCGGGAGGGTGTCAGGCTCGGCCGGGCGATACGCGTCCACGCGAGCCGCATGCGGCGCGCTCGAGAAGGCGCTAGCGCTCGCCGGCGGAGACCGGCTTGCGCGCCCATTCGGGGTCCTCTCGGACCACAGCGGTCTCGTGCTTGTCCTGCCAGCCCTCGATCCCGTCGGGGAACCAGTGCACCGCGGTGTAGCCCTGCCGGACGAGACGCTTGCCGGCGTTCCAGCTGCCCCAGCAATCGGGATGGCAGAAGGTGACGATGGGCTTCGCCTTGTCGCCGCCGCTCAGCGCCTCGACCCGCTTCAGGAACAGGTCCTCCCGTGCGGGATCGACGGGCGCCGCGCCCGCATTCGGCATCCAGACCGCGCCGGGCACCGAGCGGTGGGCCGGAAGCCAGGGCCGGTCCGCCGGGAAGTTCGCGGGCTTTCGGTCGGCCAAAGCCACATCGATCAGCAGCGGCTGCTTCGGCATCAGCGCGTCGAGGGCGGCGATGTCGACGACGACGGCGCCGCTCAGGGTCTTCGGCGTGTAGCCCTGCTGCACGCCCTCATGCAGGCCCGCCGGCTCCGGCACGTTCACCGGCGAGTCCGCCGGCGCCGCGGCGAGGAGACCCGCGGCGGCGAGCGCCGTGCCGACGCGGATCAGACGATGGGTTCGGCGCGCGGGCATCAGTTGCTCGGGCTCGGCGCGTTGAAGCTGTGCTCCCACGAGCCGCCCTGGCTGTCGGTGGCGGCGACCTTGATCGGCTTGCCGGGCTCGGGGATGAGGCCGAAATTGATCACCGGGTTCGAGGCGATCGAGATGTCGCCGTCCATGGTGAACACGGTCTTGTCGCCGGCGGTGACGACGAGCTTGTTGATGTAGCGTGCCGGCGTGTAGTCGCGGGTCACCTGGTTCATCTGCATGCCCGAGAAGTTCGGGTGGCGGATCATCAGCGTCGCCTCGACGGGCTTGCCGGCTTGGGCCTCGCCGGAAAACTTCATCCGCATGTCGCCCATGCCCTTCATCGCCTCCTCGTCGCTCATGCCCATGGGAGCCGAGCAGCCGCCCGAGGCCTTCACGAACTTGACCGCCTCGTAGAGGCCGCCGTCCTTCGTGTCGGCGACGGCGTGGACGTTGGTGTAGTTGTTCACGCGCACCCGGAGCTTCAGCTCGCTCGGGTCGGCGGCCGGGCCGAAGGTGAAGTGCGCGGCGTAGGGCGACGGGTTGTCGTCGATGACGAAGTGCACCGCCTTGATCTTGTCCTTCTCCGGCATGGTCAGGGTGATCGGCACCAGCGCCGCATCCATCGCGCGGTTCGGCGCGTCGATCCGGATGACGCTGTCGGTCGGCACGATCTTGCGGTCGCCGAACACCGATTTGGCGATCTCCTGCCAGCGCGCGGCGCGCTCGGCGTCGGTGTCCGAGGCACCGGCCGCCAGGACGGGTCCGGACAGGACCGGGCCGGCGAGGATGGCGGCCGACAGGCTCGCGCTCAGGATCAACGAAAGGGCGGACTTCATGGCGTTCCTCCGATGGCGTGAAAGATAAGTCGTGCCGGGCCTCATTCCCACTCGAGCTCCTTGTAGGCTTCGGTGACGTTGCGGCCGTTGTAGCTGTCGAACAGGTCCCACTTGCCGCGCTCGGATTGCGCGACGGTCCCCACCGCCTTCTCGATCGACACGTCGGCGGCGATGGCCTTGCGGGTCTCGTCGCGCAGCGTGGTGAGATAGCCGGCGAGCGCATCGAGCCCCGGCGCCAATGCGACGGACACCGGGCCGTGGCCGGGGACCGCCCGGGTCGCGCCCGAGCCCCGCAAGCCCTCGATCTCCTTCAGCCACCCATTGAGGTTGCCGTCGAGCGAGGGGATGCGGCCGACCGAGAGCAGGTCGCCGGTGAACAGCAGGCCGCTCGCGCTGTCGATCATCGAGAGATCGCAGGAGGTGTGCGCGGTGGCGTGTGCAGCGAAGCGCAGGGTGCGATCGCCAAGGTCGACCTCGGCCCCGTCCTTCACCTCCTGCGTCGGGTAGACGACGCTGCCGGCCTTGTCGGCGCCGAGGATGTCGACGAGCCGCTGGCGGTAATAGTCGCCCCGCGCGTCGAGCGCCTCGCGCAGGCGGGCATGGCCGATGACGTTGGGCTTGTCGGCCAGGAAGGCCGCGGCGCCGAAGCAATGGTCCGGATGGACGTGGGTGATGACCACGTGCCGGATCGGCTTCGAGGTGCGCTTCACGATCTCGGAGCGGAGCCATTGCCCGTCGGCGAGGCTGCCGCCCGACTCCGTGACCAGCACGGCCTCCTTGCCGACGATGAAGCCGATGTTGGCGATCGCGTCGTCGTTCTCGGGCGTCGCGTCGGCGTTCGGTCCGCGGCGCATGAAGATGCCGGGCCCGACCTCCTTCATCGCGAAGGACTCGGCCGAGAAGCCGGGCTTCGGAAGGCAGCACAGGCAGAACCCGCCGAAGAGCGCGGCGCGGCGCGTCAGCACGGCGCTCATCGCCGGGAATCCCTGCGGCGGGCATGGGCGTGGCGCTGAGCCGTTCCCGACATGCGGGACCTCCTGACTTATTGTTCCAACCATCTAGTAGGTAGATTTCTTCGGCGTCAAGTGCCACAAGGGGCGAACGTGCTGCCCGGCGGCGCGCTGCGAACACGGTTTCCGACCCTGCGATGCGAGACACCCGCGCCGAGTTGCTGCTTCAGGCCGAGATGCTGGTGCGCGGGCGCGGCTGGTCCGGCTTCAGCTACGCCGACCTCGCCGAGGTGGTCGGCATCCGCAAGGCCAGCATCCACCATCACTTCCGGACCAAGGACGATCTCGGCGCGGCGCTGGTAGCGGCCTACGGCGAACGCTACGACGTGGCCCTCGCCGACATCTGCGCAACGCACCCGGCCGGCATCGACCGGATCGCGGCTTACGGCCGGCTCTATCTCGGCGGTGTCGAGCAGGGGCTCGGCTGCCTGTGCGCCGCGCTCGCCACGGAGGGAGACGCGCTGCCCGAACGGCTGCGGGGCGACGTCGGCGCGTTCTTCGCCCATCACCTGACGTGGCTGGAGCAGGTGTTTCGCGACGGCGCGGCCGATGGGAGCATCCGGGCCGGGCTCGACCCCGCGCGCCATGCCCGCCTGGTGGTGGCGACGCTCGAAGGCGCGCTGCTGCTGGAGCGGCTGCTCGGCGGGCCCGAAGCCTTCGCCGGGACGCTGACCGCGCTGACCGACCGCCTGCGCTGACCCGGCTCGCGAACGATGGCCGCCCGAGACGGACGGGTTTCGCGCCGCTGACAGCGGCGGCCGGATTGAAAGCAGCGGCGCCCGGCTCTTCGATTAGATTAAAGTCTTTTTCACTCGGCCAGTCTAGGTATTAAGTCACGAACGACGATCCGAACCCGAGCCGAACCGCATGCCCGTCTCCGCCTCGAACATCGTCGGCCGAGCCGCGGACGCGGCGGTCGAGCCGGCGCCGACCTTGGCGACGATCTCGACCCTGACCGCCGGGGTCAGCCGGGTGGCACAGGAGAAGATCGGGCGCATCCACCAGATCACCGCGCAGGCGAAGATCCTTGCGCTCAACGCGCTGATCGAGGCGGCCCATGCCGGTGAGCACGGCAAGGGTTTCTCCGTGGTGGCACAGGAGGTCCGCGGCATCGGCGCCGAGATCGAGAGCCTCGCCAGCGAGCTGGAGACGCAGCTGTCCGGGCATATCGGCGAGCTCGGCCGCACCGTCGGCGCGATGGCCGTCCAGGCCCAGGGCGAGCGCATGATCGATCTCGCCCTCAATGCGATCGAGCTCGTCGACCGCAATCTCTACGAGCGGACCTGCGACGTGCGCTGGTGGGCGACGGATGCGGCCCTGGTGGCCTGCGTGACCGAGCCCGGCGAAGCGACCGCGGCCCATGCGTGCGCACGCCTCGGCGTGATCCTGTCCGCCTACACGGTCTATCTCGACCTCTGGGTCTGCGACCGCGACGGACGCATCCTCGCCGTCGGCAGGCCGAATCGGTATCCCGGGGTGCGCGGCGACAGCGTCGCCGACGAGCCCTGGTTCCGAGAGGCCACCGTCCTGCGCAGCGGCGACGACTACGTCTCCGGCAACGTGCGGCGCGAGGCGCGTCTCGGCGGGGCGCAGGTCGCGACGTACTGCGCGAGCATCCGCGCGGGCGGGCGAGCGGACGGGGTGCCGGCCGGCGTCCTGGCGATCCATTTCGATTGGGAACCGCAGGCGCGGGCGATCGTAGCAGGCGTGCGGGTCTCGCCGCAGGATCGTGCCCGCACGCGGGTGCTGCTCGTGGATGCGGACCGCCGTGTCCTCGCCGCCTCCGACGACCGGGGCGTGCTGAGCGAGACGCTGGCCTTCGATCCGAAGGGAAGCGCCAACGGCGTGGTGCAGGGCTCGGCCGTCACCGCCTTCCACCGCACCCCCGGCTACGAGACCTATGCGGGCCTCGGCTGGTACGGGGTGATCGTCCAAACCCGCTGACGCGGGCGCCCTATCAAGCGGCGGCGTTCTGGCCAGATTTCCCGGGTGCGTCGGCCACGAAGCGGGCGTAGCCGGAGGCCCGCAGGGCGCAGGCCGGGCAGGTGCCGCAGCCGTAGCCCCAGGCGTGGCTCGCGCCGCGCTCGCCGAGGTAGCAGGTGTGGCTGTCCTCGACGATCAGATCGACCAGCGGCCGTCCGCCCAGGCGCTCGGCGAGGCGCCAGGTCTCGGCCTTGTCGAGCCACATGAGCGGGGTGTGCAGCACGAAGCGTCGCTCCATGCCGAGGTTGAGCGCGACCTGCAGCGCCTTGATCGTGTCGTCGCGGCAATCCGGGTAGCCGGAATAGTCGGTCTCGCACATGCCGCCGACGACGTGCCGCAGGCCCCTTCGATAGGCCAGAGCGGCGGCGAAGGTGAGGAAGACGAGGTTGCGGCCCGGCACGAAGGTGTTCGGCAGCCCGCCGGCCTCGAAGCCGATCGCCGTCTCGCGCGTCAGCGCCGTCTCCGAGACCTGCCCGAGCGCGTCGAGGGCCAGGGTATGGTCCGCGCCGAGCCGTTCCGCCCAGTCGGGGCGGATGCCGACGATCCCGTCGCGGAGCGCGTCGCGGCCGTCGAGCTCGATCCGGTGGCGCTGGCCGTAGTCGAAGCCCAGCGTCTCGACATGGGCGAACCGGTCGAGCGCCCAGGCGAGGCAGGTGGCGGAATCCTGGCCGCCAGAGAACAGGACCAGCGCGCGCTCGTCAGTCACCGTCGTACTCCGCCCAGGACATCGGCGTCTCGAACACCTTCACCGAGCTGAGGCCCGGCAGGCCGTCCTTCGTGCGATGCCAGATCCAGGCCGCGATGTTCTCGGCGGTCGGGTTCTCCAGACCCTCGACCTCGTTGAGGCAGTAATGATCGAGCCGGAGCAGCACCGGCGCGAAGATCGCCTCCATGTCGAAGAAGTCGACCACCCAGCCGGTCCGCGGGTCGACCGGGCCGGCGATCGTCAGCTCGACGCGGTAGGAATGCCCGTGCATCCGGTGGCAGCGGTGGGTCTCGGGCACGTTCGGCAGGCGGTGGGCCGCCTCGAAGGTGAAGGCCTGGGTGATCTTCATCCTGCTACTCCGCCTTGTCCGAGACGCCGGCCTTGCCCGAGACGCCGGCCTGCTCGAACGTCGCCATGTCGCGATGGCAGGCGAGCGCGCCCTTCAGCAGCCCCATCGCCATGCCGGCGCCCGAGCCCTCGCCGAGCCGCATGCCGAGGGCCAGCAGCGGCACCAGCCCGAGGCGTTCCAGCACCTCCGCATGGGCGCCCTCGGCCGAGACGTGGCCGGCGAGGCAATGGTCGAGCGCGCGCGGGTCGAGCGCGTGCAGCACCGCCGCGGCGGCGGTCGCGACGTAGCCGTCGAGCACCACCGGCACCCGCTGCAGCCGCGCGGCCAGGATCGCGCCGGCCATCGCCGCGACCTCGCGCCCGCCGAGGCGGCGCAGGACCTCGAGCGGGTCGTCGAGATGGCCGGCATGGTGGGCGAGCGCGGCCTCCACCGCCGCGACCTTCCGCGCGATCCCGGCCCCGTCCAAGCCGGTGCCGTGCCCGACCCAGTGCGACGGCGCTCCCCCGAACACGGCGGCGTAGATCGCGGCGGCGATCGTGGTGTTGCCGATGCCCATCTCGCCGACGCCGACGCAATCCGTGCCGGCGGCCACCGCCTCCATGCCGAACGCCATGGTCGCGACGGTGGCCTTCTCGTCGAGGGCCGCGTCTTGCGTGATGTCGCCGGTCGGCAGGTCGATGGCGAGGTCGAACACCTTGAAGCCGAGGCCGTAGGCGGCGCAGATCTGGTTAATCGCTCCCCCGCCCGCGGCGAAGTTCTCGAGCATCTGGCGATTCACCGCATCGGGGAAGGCCGAGACGCCGCGCTTCGTCACGCCGTGGCTGCCGGCGAACACGCAGACCAGCGGCCGGTCCAGCGTCGGCATCGCCTTGCCCTGCCACGCCCCGAGCCAGGCGACGAGCTGCTCCATCCGCCCGAGCGCGCCGGCGGGCTTCGTCAGCCGCGCCTCGCGCGCCGCGATCGCCGCGGTCGCATCGCGATCGGGGCCGGGCATCGTCTCGATCAGGCGGCGGATATCCGCGAACGGGGTCGGGTCGGTCATCGGGTCCGAAGGATTGTTGTGGGCGGGCTTGCGCCGGTGGACGGGCGCGCCGTTCCCGCGAGCTATAGTGGTGCGGGACGCGCGGGTGAAGGCTGCGTGCGGACGAAGGCCGATTGCGAGCGAAGGCGGCGTGATGGTGGGCGGACCGTTCCGCGGCGAGGCCGACTGGCCGGGCCGCGACCTGTTGCACGATCTGGCGGCCTGCCTGCGCTTCTACTCGCGCCTGCCGCTGCCGAGGTTTCCGGGCGAGCCCGATCCGCACGCCGTCCCCGACTTCCGGACGATCCCACGGATGCTGCCGCTGGCCGGCCTGATTCTGGCGCTGCCGCCGGCCCTCGTGCTGATCGCCGGATGGTGGATCGACCTCGGGCCCTTCGTCGCGGCGACGCTCGCCGTCGCCGTCGCGGTGATGCTCACCGGTGCGCTGCACGAGGACGGCCTCGCCGACGTCGCCGATGGGTTCGGCGGCGGCGCGACGCCGGAGCGCAGGCTCGAGATCATGAAGGACAGCCGCATCGGCGCCTATGGCGGCGTCGCGCTGATGCTGTCGCTGGCGCTCCGGATCGGCGCGTTCGCCACCCTCCTGGACCGGACCGGCACGGCCGCCGCCACCGGCCTCGCCCTCGCCGCGATCCTGTCGCGGGTCGCCGCGCTCGCGCCGATGGTGCTGCTCGCGCCGGCCCGGCCCGAGGGCTTGTCCGCCGCGGTCGGCCGCCCGAGCCGGGCGGCGACGGGCACGGCCATCGGCATCGGATTGGTGCTGGCATTGCTGGCGCGGCCGCTCGGTCTGCCGTTCTCCGGCATCCTCGCGATGGTGGTGCTGGCGCCGCTTGCCGCCCTCGCCATGACGCGCATCGCCCGGCGGAAGATCGGCGGGCAGACCGGCGACGTCGTCGGAGCCTGCCAGCAGGTCGCGGAGATCGGGGCCCTGCTCGCCCTGCTGGCCACGGTCTGAGCTTGATCGCAAGGCCACGAAGCGGGCATGGACGCGGCATGAACCCGCCCATCCCGACGTCGTCCGGCAAACCCTCGAGCCCGTGCACCAAGGTCTGCGTCCTCGACGGGCCGAGCGGCCTGTGCATCGGCTGCGGCCGGACGCGCGACGAGATCGGGCTGTGGGGCTCGCTCTCCGAGCCGCAGCGCCGCGCGATCATGGCAGGGCTCCCGGCCCGGTTGCGGGGGGCCGGTCTCGCGGTGGCCGGAACGCCGGCATGACGATCCTCGCGTTGATCGCGATCGGCCTGGTGGTGGCCGTGCTGGTCGCGACCGACGGCGGCCGGATCGCCGGGGCGATCGAGCCCGACCAGCTCGCCGGCCTCGCCTGGGGCGCCGGCATCCTCGCGCTGGTGGTCGCCGGGTTCTGGCGGCAATTCGCCGGCGCCCCCGGAAAGAACCTCCAGGCGCTGCTGCTCTGGTGCGGCCTCGGGCTCGCCTGCATCGTCGGCTACGTCTATCGCGAGCCGCTGCAGGAGGTCGGCGCGCGGGTGACCGGTGCGTTGCGCCCCGGCTCCCCGACGATCGGCCCCGGGGGCACAGTGACGATCACGCGCCGGTCGGACGGCGCATTCCTGGTCGAGGCGCAGGTCGATGGGCGGAGCCAGAGCTTCGCCTTCGACACCGGCGCCAGCGCGGTCGTCCTCACCGCGGAGAACGCCGCGGCGCTCGGCCTCCGCCCGGAAGCCGGCGCATTCACCGCCCGCGTCGCGACGGCGAACGGCATCGCCTATGCCGCGCCGACCACGCTCGACGCGCTCGCCATCGGCCCGATCACGGAACGGCGCGTCCCGGCGCTCGTCGCCAAGCCGGGCGCCCTCGACGGCAACCTGCTCGGGCAGAGCTTCCTGACGCGGCTCGCCGGCTACGAGGTCCGCGGCGACCGGCTGATCCTGCGCGGGCGCTGATCAGGCGGCGTCCCGCTCCGGCAACGCCCGCGAGACCAGCGCCACGGCCGCGCGCAGGGTCGCGAGGTCGGCCGCGGCCTCGACGCCCGCCGTCGAGAGGTGGCGCCGGTACGCCCGCGCGCCCGGCCGCCCGTTGAACAGCCCGAGCATGTGCCGGGTGATGGCATGGAGCCGCTCGCCGCCTTCCAGCGCCGCCGCGACGTAGGGCGCATAGGCCTCGACCGCCTCGAACGCGTCCGCCACCGGGGCCGGCGCCCCGAACAGCTCGGGATCGACCGCGATCAGCCCGGCCGGATCGCCGTAGGCCGCGCGCCCGACCATCACGCCGTCGAGGCCGGACAGGTGCGCCTTCGCCTGCGCCACGGTGGCGATGCCGCCGTTCACCGCGATCGGCAGGGCGGGAAATGCCTGCTTGAGGCGGACCACCCGGCCGTAGTCGAGGGGCGGCACGTCGCGGTTCTCCTTCGGCGACAGGCCCTGGAGCCAGGCCTTGCGCGCGTGCACGATCAGCCCGTCGACGCCGGCCGCGACGACCGCGCGGGCGAGCGTGTCGAGCGCCGGCTCCGGGTCCTGCTCGTCCACGCCGATCCGGCACTTCACCGTCACCGGCACCCGCACCGCCGCCTTCATCGCCGCGACGCAGGCGCCGACATGCTCTGGCTCCAGCATCAGGCAGGCGCCGAAGCGCCCGTTCTGCACCCGGTCCGATGGGCAGCCGACGTTCAGGTTGATCTCGTCGTAGCCGTAGCCCTCCGCGATCCGCGCGGCCTCGGCGAGGTCGGCCGGCTCGGAGCCGCCGAGCTGCACCGCCACCGGATGCTCCGCGCGCGAGAACCCGAGCAGCCGCTCCCGTGGGCCGTGGATGACCGCGCCGGTGGTGACCATCTCGGTATAGAGCCGCGCCCGCGCCGACAGCACACGATGGAACGCCCGGCAATGGCGATCCGTCCAGTCCATCATCGGCGCGACGCTGAAGCGCCAGCCCGCGAGGGTGCCGTCCGTCTCGGCCGCCGCAATCATTCGGATCTCGTACCCCAAAAAAGCATCTCTCGCCGGCAGGACGCCGCCCTGCCCGCCTGCGGCGGCTTTGCCGTATCCACCTCGGCCGCGAGCCGGCGCGCGGACGCGTTCGGATACCATGCGCAGGAGACGGCACAAAGGCAGCACAATGGGCTCGGCGATGCGCGGGCCCGAGCGACGCCTCGGTTGCGAGCGCCGTCGCGAGCCATCGGATCGATGCGCCGCGTGCGCGACGGCAAGGGACCGCTCCGCCAACCCACCTGCCGATACCCACTTGCCAAGCGCGGAACGACCCTCTAGACACCCCCTCGCGACCGGAACAGGCCTCCACCGCCGACCGGTCCGCAGGGCGCCCGTAGCTCAGCTGGATAGAGCACCAGACTACGAATCTGGGGGTCAGAGGTTCGAATCCTTTCGGGCGCGCCATTCCCACACAGCAATGCGAACACCGGGCGGTGGCCATGCACCCGCCACGACGACGCCCAGATGGTCCTGTCATCGACTCGGTCGACGACGTTCGTCACGGCGCGGTCGACGAACACCGGAAGCCACGCGTTTCGGAACGAAATCTCGCCCATCGTCATGGTCTCTCGCATCGGCCGGGGGAACCCACGGTCGGCAACCGGGCGAACGCGCGGGAAACTCGCCGACACGGGGCCGTTGCAGCGCCGCATCTGCTAAGGTCCGCTGAGCCGTCGGCAGCCTGCAGCGTTCCTTCCCGACCGCTTCGAAATCGCCAACCTCGTCCTCGACCATTCGACAGAGCCGGTCTAGGTTCCGTTTCACGGCGGCGGTGGCCTAACTCCTGTCCTGCTATTGGATCTGCGTAGGCGCTCGGAGCGCAGCGCGCGGACGCGAGGTGCGTGACATTCGCGGTGGCTTCGTCGCACAGCGCGCGCGATGTAGTTCATAATTTTGATGCTACTCTTTATCGATATATCGAAATTTATTTATCGAGCCCAACTGCCTACTCGTCTCCAAAATGCTACAAGTTGTGATCTCTGGGGATAAAAAATCAAATTTAATTAATTGATTAAATCTCACAGCCACTTTAATGATAGTCGTGAAATATTTAATAACAACCCTTGAGACGACCATTTTGAAAGCATCGCTTTGGTGAACTACGACAAGAACGAATCCCCGGAGCCATAGATGGACAAACGCTCGGAAGTCGTACGGCTGTCGTCGGCTCTCGCGGCTCGGGTCCGCTATGCGCAGATGGTGGGCGGTCCGATCCTGCCGGCGCAGATCGAAGCGCTTCTCGATGCGGCGAAGCTGCTTCAGGCCTGCGATGTCCCGTGGCCGCCTTTGGTCGAGCAGGTGCTCCACGATGTCGCCAAGGAACTGGAGGGTCCGGCGAGAACGCTCGATGTCGAGCCCGGTGGCTGAGTCGGGCGTTCCCCGATGCCGAAGCTCGCGGAGCATCAGCCGTTGCCCGACGGCCCCATCTTGCTTGCGGGCACGAACCCCATCAGCGCGGTCAGCCCGGCCTCGGTGATCGTCCAGCGGCAGGCACCGGCGAGGTCGGCCTCCGGCAAGGGTTCGATCAGCCCGCGCTTGGCCAGGGCTCTAATCTGGCGGTCCTGCGGATGGTAGAGGCGAGCGCCGCGCGACAGGATCTCGAGGCGGTAGCGCCCGCTCGCGGGCAGCCAGGGCTTCGCCTCAGCCATGGCGCCGCCGCTCCCGGCCGGCCATCGCGGCGAAAGGCCTGACGGCACGGCTCGCGAAGGGTTGGGCGAGCCAGGCATGGCCCGCAATCCCCTTGGGATCCGCCGGCTTGTCGCTCGCAGCCACCCGATCCGCGATGACGACGTGGCAGGGCACTGAATCGGTCGTGTCGACGCCAGAGGCGGCACTCGATCGATTGGTCGGTGAGTCCGCCCGCACCGGAGTACGCTCGGCCGTGTTTCCGAGCCTGCCCGCGAGATCGGACGCGGCTCGGACCCATTCGCCGAATGCGAAGGATACGCCCGCGCGACGCGAGACGGCCAGAACGGCGGGGTTCCCCCGCGCGAGACGGTCGCCGTCGACCTCCAGTTGTGGGGCGAGGATCTGACCGATCGACGCAAGAACCCTGTGCAAAACGCTAAATCGCGACTCAAAACAGTAAACCGATGACGCGTGGAGCGCGGCGCTCTCGATGTCGGTTTTCTCAAGACCAATCAGGCGCTGGTCGTTGCCAGTGAGCCTCCCGGGAAGCGTGTCGAGGAGAGGGACAAAGCTCCGCTCCGCCTCATCCGGCTTCATAACATCGACTACGAATGCTGAATATCCCAGCCGAAATCCCATTCTAAGCTCATTTGCTCTAAGATATTGCATGCATATCACAGTCTCAAAAATAGATATCAATCAAATTTCTAGTTTATGGAATCGAATATGATGCTACAATGGATATAAAATCAAAACCCCGCACGGACGATGACGATCTTCGGCAATTCGGCAGCGCTGTTTGCAGCCATCGTGCGATCGTCCAGCACAAAAATCCGAACATCATCGACGGACGACGATGGCATCTCGGCCCCATCCGAGGCACCGGACCATCCGCAGCGCGTGTCCTGGAAACTGGCAAAAATCCACTATAGGGCCGCCCCAAACACAACGTCCGGTTTAATATAGGTTAACATTGACTTTTTCTCCTAATGGATACAGTTTTTCGTCAAATACAATTTGGCGGAAATCAATAAACGGCAAAATGCTCGATCCGGATCGTGGACGGGCTTCGAAGCGCGATCAGAACCGACTGGTCACTTCGTCGCCTGAAATCAACATCGCGGATCCGCTGCAGGACACGATCGAGGGAAACATCGCAGCCGGCAGGAGCCGGGATATCGATCGCGACAGGCGAGAATTCGTTCGAGGGCAGGCCATGCATACGATCTCTACCGATGGGTTCACGCGTCCCAGTCACGTCGACGCCGGGGTGGCGCCGATGCTGCAATGGTTGAAGATCAGCGCGCTGACGATCGACCCGAGCTACCAGCGCCCGATCATCGGTGTGGGTCGCAGGAACGTCGAACGCATTGCCAGCATGTTCTCGTGGTGGTGCTTCACTCCCGTGGTCGTCTCCCCCGTCGAAGGCGGCCGCTTCGCGATCATCGACGGGCAGCATCGCACCACGGCGGCGCTGCTCGTCGGGTACGACGAGGTGCCCTGCCAGATCGTGATCGCCGCGCGTGAGCAGCAGGCGGCGGCGTTCAAGGCGATCAACTGCGTCACCACGCCGATCGCCCGCGTCGCGGTCCACGCCGCCGCCCTGGTCGCCGGCGAGACCTGGGCCGTCCAGGTCGCCGACGTCTGCGCCCGGGCGGACGCCACGCTGCTCCGCTATCCGCTGCCGATCAGCAAGCAGGCCGCCGGCCAGACCATGGCGGTCGGCGCGATCAAGCAATGCATCAAGCGGCACGGCCAGAACACCGTCATCACCGCCCTGCAATGCGTGATCGAGACCGGCAACAACAAGCCCGGGATGCTGAATGCCCGCATGATCAAGGCCCTGTGCGCGGCGATCGACCGGCATCAGGACTGGCGCGAGGGCGCCCTCGCCCTGTTCGACGCGTTCGACCAGATCGATCTCGCGCGCCTGCAGGCCCGCTGCGACGACGGCTCGGCCACCGGAAGCGACCTCGTGCAGAGAATGGCCGAGGTGATCGCGGTCGAGCTGTCGGCCCTCATGCCGGTCACGCGCGAGCATCGACCCGTGCGCTGGGACGCGCCGCGCCCCAATCTCGAGGTCGTCAACCTCTGAGCGCGGTGCATCGCGTTGAGAACGCCTCGCCACGTCGGCCCCCCCCTGCGACCCGGCCACAGTTCGCGCGCGCGGGCGGCGTGTGACGGGTCGCGCGCGATCCTGCCTGCCGACGTCGTGATCGAGCCACGGCGGAGGCACGACAATGCCGCCCGGGGCCGCTCGCGTTGCCCGGCGACCGAACGCCTGCGCCGGAGAATCGACATCTGACCGACGGTACCAAGCCGCCGAATGCCGCTCGCTCGCCCCGCCATCGTCACGTGCGCCGCGATGCACATCCTTCGAATCCGGCCGATCGAAGGGATGCGATCCACCTGCATCGCCGCATCGGCACGGAACGAGCGGGACGCATGCGATACGCGCCCATCCGATCGAGATCGGATGGGCGCGGGTTCGGAACGAAGGCTCCTCGGTCGCGGCGTCAGACGAAGAACAGGTCGTGGACGATTCCCTTCAGATGGGCGTCGTTCGCCCAGTTCGAGGCGCCGACGAGATCGCTGGCGCGAGCGACGTCGTCCGGCACCTCGCCCTGCCCCTGTGCCAGCAGCGTACCGTTCTTGAACAGTTGCATCAGGCCGTGGCTGTCCACGCCGGCGTGCCAGGTCGCCGTCTCTCCCTCGACGATCGCGTCCGCGGCGGCGATCCGGTGTGCGACGCCCTTGTCGAAGATCTCGAACGCCATGGTGTCGGACTGCCCGACCTGCCCCAGCCAGATGTTGTCCGTCCCCGCGCCGTTGCCGGTGTCGAATACGCGCTGGAAGCCGCCCGCATCGAGGTCGTCGAAGCGTACGGTCGCGTAGGCGTCGAACGCGCCGTGGATCTCGGGAATCGCGTTGTGGGCCTGGACCTCGAGATGGTTCACGCTGCCGACCAAGGGGGTATCGCTGGCATAGTTGGACGCGCCGATCAGGCTGTGGCCGCGCACCACGTCCGACGGCACCGCGCCCTCGCCCTGCGTGAGCAGCACGCCGTCCTTGTAGATGCGCATGACGCCACCCTCGTCGACGCTCGCCTGCCACAGCGCGGTTTCGCTCTGGGCGATCGCATGCTTGGCGACCAGCCGGTGCTTGATGCCGTCCTCGATGATCTCGAACGCCATGTCGGCGCCGTTCCCGACCTGGCCCATCCAGATGTTGTTCGTGTCCGCGCCGCTGCCGGTGTCGAAGATCCGCTGGTACCAGCCGTGTCCGAGATCATCGAAGCGCGCCTCGGCGCTGACCGAGAAAGCCCCTTCGGCATGATTCAGTTCGCTGTAGGCATGGACGTCGACCTTGCCGGCACTGCCGAGCAGCGGCGCATCACTCGTCCAGTTGGACTTGCCGACCAACTCGCTGGTGCGCACGACATCGGCGGGAACGACCCCGTGCCCTTCGGCGAGCAGGACGCCGTCCTTGTAGAGCTTCATCACACCGGTCTCGTCGACGCTCGTCGTCCAGTGCGCGTCCTGCCCGGCGACGATCGCGTCCTTGGCGGTGATGCTGTGGTCCTCGCCGTCGCGCCAGATCGAGAACACCATGTCGGTGCTGTCGGCGCGCTGGCCCAGGAACACGTTGTCCCGCTCGGGGCCGTTGCCGAAGTCGAACACGCGCTGCCACGCGCCGCCGGCCGGATCGTCGAACCGGGCGACGACGTCCGCAACGAAGGCGCCATGGATGTCCGCCGGATTCTGGGCCACGGTGACGTCGAGCACCTTGCCGATCAGCGGCGTGTCCCAGCCCCAGTTGGATTTGCCGACCAGTTCGCTGGCGCGCGCGACGTCGGCGGGGACGACACCCTGACCCTGCGCCACCAGCGTGCCGTTCTTCGACAGGAGCATCGTGCCGCCGTCGTCGACCGCGACCTTCCACGTCGCCGTCTCGCCCGCAACGATCGCGTTCGCGGCGGTGATGCTGTAGGGCCGGCCGTCGCGCCAGATCGCGAATATCATGTCGGTGCTGTCGGCGCGCTGGCCCAGGAACACGTTGTCCTGCCCAGGGCCGTTGCCGAAGTCGAACACGCGCTGCCACGTGCCGCCGGCGGGATCGTCGAACCGGGCCTGGGCGGTGGCGGTGAAGGCGCCGTGGATGTCGGCGGCCAGCACGGCCGGAATGACGGTTTCCTGCTGCCCGACGCCTCCGCGCGCGCGCAACGCAGCCATCAGGTCGGCGACCGCGACCGTGCCGTCGTCGAACGACAGCATCTCGATGCCGCTGAGCGTATCCGTGCCGGTCGCCGCGCCGCGGATCGAGAAGCCGGCGTTCAACGCGGCGGGATTCCAGATCACGGTGTAATCCGCGCGGTTGCCCGCGTACACCGCCGTGTCGAAGCCCGTGCCGCCGACGAGCGCGTCGTCGCCGCCATTGCCGGTCAGCTTGTCGTCGCCGGCGCCGCCATCGAGCCGGTTGGCGACATCGTTGCCGATCAGAATGTCGGCCGCGCGGCCGCCGACCGCATTCTCGATCGTGACGCCGTTGGCGATGGTGAAGCCGCCGGTGAACGTCTCGGACGTGCTCACCCAGCCGCCGCCGCCGATCTCTTCCTTCAGCGTCGCGGCGCGCAGATCGATCTTGGAACGGACGTCGCCGACGTACGCAATCGAGTCGATGCCGCCGGTATCCCAGATCGTCGTATATCCGTGGTTGAAGTCGACGTCGTCGCCAAAGCGATAGACGGTGTCGCCGGTGGCGTTTTCGGACCGGCCGTACATCGCCTGCAGCGCTGCGATGTCGATCGCGGCATAAGAGCCGGGCTGAGCGTTGAGCGGCGTTCCGTAATCGACCCAGGGTGTGAACGGGTTGTCCTCGCCCAGGAATGGCGAGGTGTAGGTCATCACAGAGTACAGCTGAGAATTCAGCTGATGCCTGCCGGGATCGCCCGCCCAGGTCGCGCCATCCAGGACATTTCCGAAATCGAGGTCGTGAGTGTGCTTGAGGCCCAGGGCATGGCCGGTCTCGTGGAACCATGTTTCCGAGTAGGTGCCCAGCCGCACCGCCGCGGCCGATCCGGCCACATTGGCGTTGATGCCGATGACGCTGTCGGCGCTGGTCACGCCCACCCACGGCAGCACCGATTCGCCGCCACCGCCTTCCTCGAGCCTGAAGCTCAGATTGCCGCCCCATGCGACCTCGGTGAAGCGCAAGGCGGTGAAGCTTTCAATATTTGCGATGATCTCGCGATAGAACGGCTTCCAGTCGCCCTCGTCCATGTCCGGGACGCCGTTGCCGTTAATGTCGCTGTAGGCGAAGCTGTAGGTCAGGTCCGGTCCGATCCAGGCTCGCCCGACGTTCAGGCTGTCGATCACCGGATTGCCAAAATACCAGATGCCCGTCGTCTGCTCGGCCATGCTTCGCCCCCCGATATGCGCGCGTCCGCCGATCGCAGATCCGGCGCGCGATGCCGTCAGGTTTATTTTCCGAGGTTCGAACAAGCCGTTAACAGCCTCGCTCGATTCTTCGCAGATCGTACTTTTGCGGCTCGCGCCCGTTGCGCCGGCGCGCAGTCATTACATCAAGTAAATACTGAAAATAACTACAGAACAAAGGCAATAAGACAGTATGTCCGCTTCGATCTTCACATAAGAAATTATACCGGTCTCGAAGCGCCTAACGGAACCGTCAGATCTGGTTGCGGGTCATGAAGCTTGCGGCGAGGGCGGTGAAGGCGTCGTGGATGTCGGCGCGTCGCTTGGAGCGGACGGGCAGGCGACGGAAGCGATCGAACCCGGCATGGGTCCGCTCCACGACCCAGCTTCGCGAGCGCGCTTCCCACGGCTCGTCGCAATCGCGAACGCCTCGCCATGCCACGCGCCCTGCGCCGCAACCGCATCGTCGCCGGCACGCCGTTCGAAGGGGGAGCGGTTCTCGGCTGACGCGCACACCGAGCGCCCCCAGGTGCCGATGCGGCTGCGCGCCACGGCCCGTGCTCTCGACCCCGTCCGCGGCGTCGGTCGTCGAAGCGGTAGCTGGCGTCATGCCCACGATGCCGGACGGTCCGCACGTCCGCACCCAGATGACGATGCCGCTTCCAGAGGCGTCCCGCTTTTGGGATAGATCGGGCCGTGGACGTCGCATTCGCGACCGTCCGGATGGATCGCTCGGCGATCCGGCGCCCGGATGGCGCAGCGCGTGCCTGGGACGGGGGACGACGATGGACGAACTCAACGGCCGGGTTCTCGGGCTGCAGATCCTGCTCACCGGCGTCATCGCCCGGATGGCGAGCGAGAACCGCTACCCGGTCGGCTTCCTCTCGGATTTTCGCGACGAGATCCGCGCCGTGGTGAGCGGCATCCGGATCACCGGGGCGGAGGACGAGGGCCACGTGCGAGCGACCGCGCTCCACGCGATCGACGAGCTGTTCTCGCTGATGAAGCCGCCGAGCCAGGATTGAACGGGTCCTGCGATCCGGAATCACCGGCGCAGGCAGGACGGACCGCGCCGCGTCGACGCCCGCCGGACGCGGCGGCGCCCGCGATGGGCGCGCTTTAATCCGAGCCGCGACGCGATCGGTGTGAATTGTGTCTCCCCAGCAACACGCGGGGCGGGACGAGAAGGTCTTAGCGATGCCTTGGACCTATTCCAATTCAGAAATCGGACCCAACGGCCTGCCGGGAATGGTCATTCCGGGGAACTCGTCGGCATCCCATCCGTCAACCTGGAATAGTTCCGATCTCCGATCGGGCCGATGATCATCGTTCGGCCGCGGAAATCAGCCATAGTTTGGTTCTGTTCCAACATTCGTTCGTTGACGGAAGATCTTTCCCGAGCCCTTTGAGGCCATCGCATCGCCCGACGACTGGCGCTGCGGGTGCCGGGGGGTCGGAAGATCGTGCAGAGCTCATCTCGTATTCCAAAGTCGCTGCGTCCTGCTGCCGATGGGCGTTACGCGAAGCTCAAGGAGCAGAAGGGCGTCATCGGCGTCGCCTGCGCCGTCGCGGTCGGCTCGGTCGGCAGCGCCGAGGCGCAGCAGGGGCCTGCATCCGCCCTGCCGCCCCTAAACATCGACGCCCCAATCACGCGGCAGCGCCCGCCCGCTCCGAAGCCCGGCCCGACCCAGGTCAAGGCACGCACGGCCCTGCGCCGTGCGGTGCGGGCCCGCCGTGTGGCGGCACCTCCGGTCGCGGCGCCCGCAATCGGCGCCGCCGCGACCGGCGCCGGCCTGCCGATCCTGGCCCGGGGCGACATCAGCGGCAATCCGTATGCGGACCCGGCCGCGCCCTACAAGGCCGACCGCCTGTCCTCGAACCGCTTCACGCAGCCGATCCTCGACACGCCGAAGTCGATCACCGTCGTCACGCGGGAGGTGATCGACGACAAGAACGCGACCAGCTTCCGCGACATCCTGCGGACCACCGCCGGCGTGACGCTCGGTTCCGGCGAGGGCGGCAACGCCTTCGGCGACCGCTTCTTCATCCGCGGCTTCGATGCGCGCAACGACGTGTTCATCGACGGCATCCGCGACCCGTCGGTCAGCGTGCGCGAGAACTTCTTCACCGAGCAGGTCGAGATCCTGCGCGGCCCGGCCTCGTCCTTCGCCGGCCGCGGCACGGCGGGCGGCGCGGTGAACGTCGTCACCAAGCAGGCCACCACGGCGGGCGACTTCTACAACACCGAAAGCCAGGTCGGCAGCGACAGCCGCGGCCGCGTCACGCTCGACTTCAACCAGGTGATCAGCCCGGCGCTCGCGGTCCGCATCGGCGGCCTGTACCAGGAATCCGGCGTCGCCGGGCGGCGGTTCGTGACCGACGACCGCGACGGCGCGGCGCTCGCCGTGACGCTGAAGCCGGCCTACGACTGGAAGTTCACCGCCAACTACGTCCACACCGACCTGAACGGGCTGCCCGATTTCGGCGTGCCCTTCAACGCCCTGTCGCGGCGGCCCTTTACCGAAAGCATCGTGCCACGCGACACCTATTACGGCTTGATCAACCGCGATTTCCAGCACGTCCAGCAGGATACCGGGACGCTGACCGCGGAATGGTCGCCGACCGAATGGGTCACGCTCAGCAACCGGTTCCGGGCCGCGCACTCGGTGCTCGACTACATCGGCACGCTGCCGGAGGCCCCGGTGATCCCGGCCAACCGCAACCTCTACGGCACGACGCTCAGCCTCAACCCGCAGAGCCGCTACCAGACGGTCGACGTCACGGCCGACATCTCCGACGCGACCTTCCGCTTCGACACCGGCCCGATCAAGCACACCCTGGTCCTCGGCACCGAGTTCAGCCGCGAGGAGGTGAGCCGCCAGGGCTATACCGGCCTGACCTCGGAACTGTTCTCAGGCAACTTCAGCGGCAACGGGACGCTTCGCGGCATCAACATCCTCACCCCGCCCAACACGCTGCCGTTCTCGACCCGGCCGACCAAGGCCGGCAACCCGACGGTCATCCCGGTCGACACGAAGGCCGGATACCTGATCGAGACGATGAACTTCAGCGATCTCGTGCTGCTCAACGGCGGGGTGCGCTTCGACGACTACGCGATCACCTCGTCGAACGACACCAGCTCGGTGTCGGCCCATTCCGGAAACCTGAACTACAACATCGGGCTGACCCTGAAGCCGACCTCGACCGTGAGCGTCTACGCCGCGCACGCGACCTCGTCGAACCCGGTCGGCGCGGAGCTCGACGCGTCGAGCTCCCTCTACGGCGGCCTCAATCCCGCCTTCGCCGGCAACCAGATCCTGCCGCCGGAGCAGAACACGGCCGACGAGATCGGGGTCAAGTCCGAGCTGTTCGACCGCCGCCTGCTCGCCACCGCGGCCCTGTTCAACACCGTCAAGGACAACGCGCGCGAGACGATCGGCAGCGGCACCAACGCGGTGATCTCGGCGACCGGCGCGTACCGGGTGCGCGGCCTCGACCTCGAGCTGGCCGGCAGGGTCAGCGACCGGCTCAGCCTGTTCGGCGGCTACGTCATCATGGACACGCGGGTGACGCAGTCCGCGATCCCGCAGAACGTCGGCAGCCGGCTGGCCAACATCGCCAACCGCTCCTTCAGCATGCTGGCGAAGTACCAGCTGTCCCCGATGTTCGAGGTCGGCGCGCAGGTGGTCAACAACTCGCGGGTGGCCGGCGGCACGCTGGCGGCCAACGCCAACGTCCTGCCCTCGTACTGGCGCTTCGACGCCTTCCTCGAGGCGAAGGTGAACGAGAACCTGACGGTGAAGCTCTACGGCGCCAACCTCACGGACCGGCGCATCTACGACGCGCTGTACCAGAGCAACGTGCCGTTCACGCAGCTTCAGCCCGGCCGCACCATCTCGCTGATCGCGCAGACGCGGTTCTGAGCGATGCTGGTCTGCATTCCCGAGGTGCTGAGCAAGGCCGAGGTCGCGGAGTTCCGCGCGATCATGGACGCGGCGGAGTGGGAGGACGGCCGGTCCACGGCCGGCTCGCAGTCCGCCCTGGTCAAGCGCAACGAGCAGCTGCCGCCCAACGGCGCGGTCGCGCGGCGCCTCGGCGAGCGCATCGTCGGCGCGCTCCTGGCCAACCCGCTCTTCGTCTCGGCCGCGATTCCGCTGCACATCTTCCCGCCGCTGTTCAACCGCTACGGCGAGGGGCACCATTTCGGCGTGCACGTCGACAACGCTGTGCGCGGCGACCCGATGACGGGCCTGCGCATCCGCACCGATCTCTCGGTCACGCTCTTCCTCGCCGAGCCCGACACCTACGACGGCGGCGAGCTGGTCGCGGAGGATTACTACGGCTCGCAGGAGGTGAAGCTGCCGGCGGGCGACCTCGTGCTCTACCCGGCATCGAGCCTCCACATGGTCACGCCGGTGACGCGGGGCACGCGGGTCGCCTCGTTCTTCTGGCTGCAGAGCATGATCCGCAGCCCGCAGGCGCGCAGCCTGATCTACGACCTCGACACCTCCATTCAGGGGCTCGTCGGGGAGCTGGGCCGCGACCACGCCGAGGTGGTGCGGCTCACGGGCATCTACCACAACCTGATCCGGACCTGGGCCGAGACATGACCGATCATCGACCCCGCCGGCGATCCGCGATCCGCGCGATCGCCCTTGCCCCCCTGCTCTGGCTGGCGCCGGCGCAGGCGCAGCAGACGGGCGCCGTCCCGCCGCCGGCGATCGCCGCGCCGGCCGCACCCGCGCCGGCGAAGCCCGCGCGGCCGACCGAGGTCGAGGTCGGCGGCCCGGCCCGTGCGCCGCTGGCCGCCGAAGCGCCGCCGGCGCCGGAGCCGGGCCCGCGAAGGGCGATTTCCGCCTCGGCCCCCGGCGGCCACGAGCTGTCGCCGTGGTCGATGTTCCTGAACGCCGACATCCTGGTGAAGGTGGTGATGAGCGGGCTGGCGCTCGCCTCGGTCGTCACCTGGACGATCCTCGTGGCGAAGACGATCGAGCTCGGTCTCGCCCGCCGAAGCCTCGTGCAGGCGCTCGGCCGCGTCGCCGAGACCGGGTCGCTGGCCGAGGCCGAGCGGGCGCTCGGCGGGGGCGGCACGATCCTCGACCGCCTCGTCGGCACGGTCGCGAACGAGGTGCGGATCTCCAAGGGCCATGCGGAGGGCATCAAGGAGCGGGCGGTCTCGCGCTGCTCCGAGCTGTTGAAGGCGGAAGGCCGCCTCGCCCGCCGCGGCATGGGCGCGCTCGCCACGATCGGCGCGATCTCGCCCTTCGTCGGCCTGTTCGGCACCGTCTGGGGCATCATGAACAGCTTCATCGGGATCTCGCGGGCGCAGACCACGAACCTCGCGGTGGTCGCGCCCGGCATCGCGGAGGCGCTGCTGGCGACCGCCATCGGCCTCGCCGCCGCGATCCCTGCGGTGATCATCTACAACCACTTCGCCCGGGCGACCCGGAGCTACGGCGACCTGGTCCAGCGCGCCTCCGGCACGGCGATGCGGCTGCTGTCGCGCGAACTCGAGCGCGGCGAGGTCGGGCGCCATGCGCCGCTGGCGCAGGCGGCCGAGTGAGCGGGGGGCCCTGAACCATGGCGATCTCACTCGGTGGCGACGAGGACGGCGACGAGTTCGGCGAGGCGCACGAGATCAACGTGACGCCGTTCATCGACGTGATGCTCGTGCTGCTGATCATCTTCATGATCGCGGCACCGCTCTCGACGGTCGACCTGCCGATCGACCTCCCCTCCTCCAGCGCGGTTCCGCAGAAGCGACCGGACAAGCCGACCTACGTGACGATCAAGGCCAACCTCGCGGTCGCGATCGGCGAGACGCCGGTGCGGCGCGTGGACCTCGCGCAGGCCCTCGACGCGCAGGCCGATCCGAGCCGGGAACGGCGCATCTTCCTGCGCGCGGACCGCGCGGTCCCCTACGGCGAGATGATGGACGTCCTCGAGATTCTCCGCGCCGGCGGCTACCTCAAGGTCGCGCTCGTCGCGCTCGAAGGTCCGCCCGCGGATGCGTCGGGGTCGGGGCCGGCGCCACGGGCGCCATGACGGGCAGGATCGGCAAAGCACACGCGCTCGGGGCTTCCGGCACGGCGCGCCTCGGCTGGCCGCTCTGGTTGGCCGCGGGCGCGTTCGTGCTCGCGCTGCATGCCGGCGGCGGCCTGCTCGCGCTCGGCTCCGCGGAGCCCGACGAGGCCGACGACCTCGGCGCCGCCGCCTTGGAGGTCGGCCTGGAGATGACGGCGCCGCGGCGCGAGCCCTCGGACCTGCCGCCCGGGCCGGAAGCCGACGACGCGGCCGCCTCGCCGGCCGTCGTCCAGCAGAAGGCCGTCAACGACCCGACCGAATTGCCGAAGGCCGTGCCGACCGAGACGGAGGATCCCGACCGGATCGTATCGCCGGAGGCGACCCTCAAGCCGCAGGAGGACGAGAGCAAGGTCAAGGTCGCCGAGACCCGCCCGTCGGCGGAGTCGGTCGCGTCCGAGGCCGCCGCCGCGCCGACCTCCGAGACGGTCAAGGAGGCCGCGATCGCGACCGCGCCCGTCCTCGGCACCGGCGAGAGCGCCCGCCGCGTCCGCACGACGTGGCAGAAGCAGCTCATGGCCCATCTCGACCGGCACAAGCGCTACCCGGGCGGCGCCACGCATCCGACCGGCGAGGTGCTCGTGAGCTTCCTCCTCGACCGCGTCGGCCACGTGGTCTCGGCGACGGTGCTGAAGGGGTCCGGCGACGGGGCGCTCGATCAGGCCGCCCTGACGATGATGCACCGATCCGATCCGGTTCCGCCGCCACCGCCGCTCGTCGCGGACGAGGGGCTGACCTTCACGATCCCGGTGGTGTTTCGCGCCAAGCCGAAGGGCAAGTGAGACGGCCGCGTCCCGTGCCGACGACACCGGAGATCGCGCGGCCCGATCCCAGCGCGCAGGGGTGCTGAAACGCAAAAATCCCGCCCCGGGTCTCCGGGTACGGGATGCGAACCTAAACGCTGTTCGACCTCAACGGCTGTTTAGGATTGGTGCCCAGGAAAGGATTGGGCACTAGAAGCAAAAAAGACAGCAAATGCAAAGCATTGCCTACGCGTGCAATGGGCTCTGTGTAACACGTTGTGTAACGACCGTCGACGTAGAATACGATGATCGCTGTTGCGCTAGACGTCCGGTCGCCTTACCTATTTTTTGTCCACTTTTCGCCGCGCTTGCGCACGGCGTACGGATACGTGAATCGGCTGGGCGCCCATCATTGCGCGCCGCAAAGCCGAAGCTCGCAGCGATTTTAGCCAGTCTCGCCGTAGCGAGAGGCCGGCGCTGCAGCATCACGGACTTACCCCGATCTTACTTTCGAGGAGTCCGTCGATGCGCTCATCCTACTGTGAAAACTCGAACTTTTCGCATGGCCCACCCCGGCTCATTGTCGTCTGCGACGATCCCAAGGTGCCGGCTGAACTCACGCCTAAGCGCGTTCTGCGTGGAATGCTGGCGCGCGGAAGCGGTTACGGTATCGCGCCGCCAACGTGGACACTGGGCAAGCAGGAACGCCGCGCCGACCGCCCTCGCGAGGTCAAGAAGGCCAGCCGCCAAGTCCAGAAGCGGCTGCGCAAAAAGAGGTTCTGCAACGCCGAGTCGCTCCGCCTCGCGGCCAAGCTCTCCCGCTGCGACCGACGCCACCGCTGCTTCAGCGCGGCTTGCCCACAGTGCGCCCGCGCCCTCCAGCGCGTGCTCGTGCGGATACTTGCTCCCTTCCTGAAGGAACGGGTGGGTGCCGAGCTATGGGGTACGCTGTCGATCATCCTGCCGCCGACTGATCCGGATGCGGAAATCGATTTCGCTGCCGAGCGAGAGCGATACCAAACCGTGCTGCGCAGGGCAGGGTTCACGCTCGGAGTATTCGGACTCGATTGCACCTTCAACGAGGACTGGCGGGACCTGAATCCGCCTAAAAAGCCCTTCCTGCCACACGCCTGCGTACATCTGCACGGCTTCGCTCCCATCGAGGACATCGAGGCTGCGTTGCCTTTACTCAAAAAGCTGGTTCTCGCGACGGAAGCGGTTCCGCGCCCTTTCCACCATTCCGCCTTCGACGCCGCGGTGAAGGGGGTGGCCTACAACTTCAAGCCCTCTTTCGAACGCCGGCAAACTATCGAGCAGTTCGATCCGCGCCGAGCGAAGCTCGTGCGTAACACGCGGCATCGCCCCCAACTTACGGTCGAGCAGCAGATCCGTGCTGTCCGGGCGCTCGACCAAGCCGGGCTGAACGGCAGGATCATCCTGCTCGGTGTGCATTTCGAGATCGTGCCCACGGCGCGGGCTCGAACCAACCCGCAGACCTGAAGGAGGAGCCCTGATCGACCCCCGCGGGCTTACCCCCCTATCCCGTTTCAGCGTGAAGGAGACCGATCCCCAATCTCGACGCCCTCGCAGTCCCGGCGTGAACCCTCTTCGAGGCGCGATGCCGATCAGTCCGAAAAGGAAAAGCCAAGCGGTCACGGCGACCGCGAGCCCATCGATCCCACCAGCCCAGCCTCTACGAGGCCAGGCTGACCATCAGAAGGAACCGAGCACGGGAAGCCTCCCCCGCCATGCCCTCAACCGCCTCGTCGAGGCGACGCGCCATCCCTGACCCGAGGAGAACCACGCGGACGAATGGTCTGTATTGCCCATCCCTCCCGGCACCATGCTCTCCGCGAACAGTGCCGACCAACCTTTGAAGGAGCATCTGACGGCCACTAACGAGCCGATCTCCACCCATCCCCGAACTATGGCGCCAAGCTCTTCGAGAAGGGTGACGCCCCCGAGTGAGAAAGGAGTGCCAAACAGGAAACAGTGTGAACTGCAGCACGCCCATTCACAGTGAAACCCACAGCCACATCGCGCTCGACGAGCGCGCCGGCCGTGCCGGGCGTGCCAGCCCCCGCAACCTTTCCGCGACGCCGACCGGCACGTCCGGCACGGCGCGCCCAGGAGAAAAGCCATGCCAGGACGCGGCATCATGAAGATCGAGCTGTCGGCACGTCACAGACCTCCCGTCGACATCGATTGGACTACCGAACCCAAGCCGGCACCTGTCGTGCTCAAGGTCGCCCACGTTGCGGATGAGGCGACCGGTAACGCTCACGACCGCTTCCGCGCGCCCACCGTACTGGGCGGGACGGTCGAGTTCGACGTGCCTTGCGAACGATCCGAGTCGGGGAAACAGGTTCTCATTGAGGGCCGCAAAAAGGGCGCTGGCCTCGCCAACGCTGACCTGCAGGCGATTGAAGAGGCCATCGCCGCCCCACCAGAGCGTCATATCCGCCACGCTGCCCGTAACGGGTGGTACGGGCCGCAGCGGCAAGCCTTCGTGCGCCAAACCGGCGTCGTCGGCCGCATTGGCGGCCTGCAGTGCCTCCGACCGCCCCGGCTGAAAGACGGCGAGCCCGTTCTGATCACCTTCCGCAAGGCCGGGACGGTGCAGGGCTGGATCGACGAGGTCGCGATGCCGGCCCGCTTCTCCTCTCGGGCCATCCTCGTGATCGCGGCGACCTTCGCGGCGCCGCTGCTACGCATCCTCAGGTTCCCGTCCTTCGGCTTTAACCTCTTCGGGGCGAACAAGTCCGGCAAGTCCACGATCACGACGGTGGCGGGCTCGATCATCGGCCTACCCAACGAAGCCGCCTTGCCCAACCTCAACACCACCACGGCGGGCCTGCTGCAACTCGCTGGGGTGTTCAACGACTGCGCCCTGCCGCTCAACGAAATGGCGCTGCTCGGGCCGAAGGCCTACGAGCAGCTCGGACCGGCAATCTACGCGCTAGGGGAAAGCCGGGATCGCACCCGCCACAAGTCATCGACCTTCGCCAGCGACATTGAGCAGTCGAGCTTCTCAACGATCTTCTTCTTCAACTCGGAGAGGTCCATCGACGAGTTGGCCCGCCAGATCGGGCGCGAACGGCCCGGCGGGGAGAAGGCGCGGTGCCTCGACGTGCCGGCGCTACAGGGAGGTCGCCGGACGGTGTTCGATGGCCGTCCCAGCGATGTCAGCGAGGACGAGTTCCATCGCTGGGCACTCGCGCAGATGGTCAAGATGCGCGAGGGCTGCCAGGCCAACCACGGCGTCGTCTTCGACGCCTATCTCGAGCGTCTCATCGCGCTCGGCGACGAGGTGGAGATCCGAGCGCGACGGTACGCCGCCGAGTTCGTGCACGCCTTGGACCTGCATGATGCCGAGAGCGAGATCGAGCACGCCGCTAAGTGCATCAGCGTAATTTATGCGGGCGCGCGCATCGCGATGGACGTCGGCATCCTGCCGCGGCCGTGGCGAGCGGTCAGTGTCCGCCGCGCGATCATAAGATGTTTCCGAGAGGCGCAACAGACGGCGCGGCTCGGCGATCCCGTGCTGCTGAAGGCAAAGGAGCGGCTACACGCACGCCTCCTCGAGCTAGACCTTCCCCTGCGGGACAGCGTCCGCCCCGGTGTGGATCTGGGCTATCGCTGGGACGACGGCGGCGGGGAGTACGTGACGATACACGCGACGCCTTTCGCGTCGTGGTTCGAGAAGCGGGAACTCACAGCGATCCTGACGTGGCTCGACCGGACCGGGGCGCTGCGGAAGGCCAATCCGGAGAGCACCCCGGGCGGTGGCGGTCACGACTGGGCGGTCTCGTCGCCGCGTTGGGCAAAGGGTGGCAAGAAGGTCCGCTCAATCACCTTCCGTTTGCCGAACTGAGGCGCAGCGGGCGAATGCTCTAATTCGCCTGCCCGTCTAGCTTCGCACTATGCTTGGCATCGCTCCCTTCGCGACATCGAACAAAATTTGTAACCTCAAGTGTGAATTTCGCGGAGACTCGCGGGAATAAGGGAGTGTCGCCTTGCAGGAGCCCGCCGTGATTTTCGACCGCGCCTTGAACGATAATTTTGTCAAACGTCTGGCCGAGGAGGCTGCCGCGGGCGGCTGGTGGCGCGACGTGCTGGCCGACCCCAAGCTGCTCATCGCACCCCGCCGCGCCGACCTAAACGTTTACTGGCGCGGCCAGGCCCTATTCAACGTTAGCTGCCCGCGCGGGAAGATCGTCGTCTCAACGCATGAAAAGTTTCTTGTCGATCCCGCGCTGGCCGAGCAAGTACCGTTGGTTGGCGGGCGCTTCGACACTGCCGCAAGCCTGGAACGCGCCCTCATCCGAGATTACGAGGGGCCGGCTACGCTGGCGAAGATGAAGCGTGCCGCCGCCCTGTTCTCGGGCGAGGAGAAGAGCGGCTGCCACGAGATCGCCGTAGGCAACGCCGCCGTGCTCGACGTCGAGATCGCCTTCCCCGGGCGCTATGCCATCGCCGAAGACTCCGGGAAGAGTGCCCCCCGCATCGACCTAGCCAGCGTCGAGGCGGCCGGCGAGGACGTGCGGCTCGTATTCTGGGAGGCCAAGGCTTACGCCAACGGGGAGTTGCGCGCGTTCGGCGACGGCGCCGCGCCGGTTTGCGGGCAGGTCGAGACCTACCGCCTCGCGCTGGCACAACACCAGACGGACATCGAGGCGAGCTACGCGGCGGTGGCCGCCAACCTAGTGGCGTTCAAGGACATGGGATGGGCCCGCGCGCTGTCGCCGTTGATCGACGCTGTCGGACGCTGCGAGCGGCGCCTGACACTGGGCGAAACCCCGAAGGTTGGGCTTCTCGTGTTCGGCTTCGACAACGCCCAGAAGAACGAGGCGCGCTGGAAGAAGCACCTCGGAAAACTGGGCGAGGCCATCGGAGACGTCCGGGCGAAGGGCAGGCCCGTGGACATCAGGGTCTGAGCGTGAGCTTGCGCCTGACAGTCCACCGCGGCAACCGCCAGATCGGCGGGAGTTGCATCGAGATCGCCCACCCAGACGGAGCCCGTCTCGTCCTCGACGCCGGTCGCCCCCTCGACGCACCGGAGGGGGTGACCGGCCTGCTGCCCGCAAGCCTCGACCTATCGCGGCCGGCGACTGTGCTCATCAGCCACCCGCACCAGGACCATCACGGCCTCGTGGACGAACTGCCCGCCGACTGGTCGGTCTGGACCGGGGCGGCCTCCGCGCGGCTAATTGCGCTCACCGGGGAGATCGGGGACCGCCCGGCCTCGCGCATTTTCGAGACCTGGGACAGCTATTCAGGGCCGTTCTCTATCGGCCCGTTCACTGTCACCCCGATGCTGACCGACCATAGCGCCTTCGACGCTTACATGCTGCTCGTCGAGGGCGCCGGCCGGCGCGTGCTCTACACAGGCGACTTCCGACGGCACGGGCGCAAGGGGGGCCTCGTCGACGGGCTGCTCGCTCGCCCGCCGGCCGACATCGATGCACTCATCATAGAGGGGACGAACCTCGGCACCGACAAGCCGGTGCAAACCGAGACGGCGCTGGAGGACGCCTTCGTCGCGCTGTTCGGGCGCACGGCCGGCCGTGTGTTTGTGGCGTGGTCGGGCCAGAACATTGACCGCACGGTCACCCTCTACCGGGCCGCCAAGAAAACTGGGCGGTCGCTGGTGATCGATCTGTACACCGCCGACGTGCTCGACCGGATCGCCGAGGGCACGCGGCTGCCGCGGACAGGCTTCGCCAACCTAAAGGTGGTGGTCACGAGCGGCCTGCGCCGGATGTACGCAAGCCGGGGCCGAGAGGACTTCGTCGCGAGGATGGCCCGCGACGGCGTTGCCGCCCGCGCGGTGCCGCTTGACGCGGTGGTGATGCTCCGGCGCTCGCTGATCGGCAATTACACCCGCGCCGGGCTCATCCCGACTGCGCGCGACGCCTTCAACCTGTCGATGTGCGGCTACCTAAGCACACCGTACTGCGCCGAGCCGCTGGAGTGGTGCCGGTCGGCGGGGGCGGAGATCGCCTACCTGCACAGCAGCGGCCACGCCGCCCCCGCCGACCTGCGCACGCTGGCCGCCGCGGTCAGCGCGAAGGCGGTGATCCCGGTGCACGGGGAGAACTGGGACAGCGCGGCGACCGGCTTCGAGCGGGTCCGGCGTCTGGCCGACGGCGAGGCCTGGGCGATCCCATGAGCGCCCTCGCCCCATCTAACACCGACACCACGTCTGAGCCGTCGGTCGGCATCTTCTGGCGCGTGGCCGGCGCACTCGTGGTGGATCGCACGCCCCTGTCGCGCGCCGAACCCTACGGTGACTGCCTCACTCACGGGCCAGGGCATTACGAGCAGTGGGAGGCGTGGCAGCGGCTCGGCGTGCGTGGCCTACGCGAGCAGGGTCACCCCGATGCCATCCGCGTCTCCGAGTACGACGAGTGGCCGCGCGGGCGGGTAGTCTACGAGGTGCCGAGCGCCCGGTTCGTGCTCTATGCCGACCGGCGGCTGCAACAGCTCGCGACGCTCACCGCTCTGCGCACGGCCTTCGGGTTAGACGCGGCCACCGTCATCGTGCGCGGCGATCCCCATTACCGGTAGGCGCAAGGGAACCGCGTTCTCTCCTCTTGGCAGCTGCAACAGGGTCGGCGGCCGCCAGAATCCTTCCAGCAGGGATAGTTCAGCAGCCCGGTCGAAGAATAAAAAACGTTGCCTGTCAACGACTTGTCGTCCATAGTCCGTCGGTCTTTTCTGGGCGATGTGATGTTCCTGCCAATCGTCGAATGCATCTTCATCCCCTCCGATGAAGGCGAGGCGGTCGCGTACCTATCCACCCTCGTCGAATACCATCCCGAGATCGCAGCTGGCGCGAAGCAAAGGCTCGCCGCGACCGGTTTGGCTCGCGCCGTGCTGGAGGCGTTCGTCGAGGATGGCACCTTCGAGCGCATCTCGGAGGATTACGCCCGCCGCCTAGGGGAAGAGGCGTGCTACTTGGAAGCAGAGGCGCGGCGGTACGAGGCCGAAGAAGGCGCGAGAACCGCCGTGGGAGTTGGCTGCGGCGACTGAGTTCTCATCGTCAACGATAGGCCTTCGTGGAGGAACTGCTTTGACTCAGTCACATCTCGACGCCCGCTACCTCGAATTCCAGGCGTCCCTGGGGGATGCCGCTCCCGAATTGCTGGAGGCGTTCTCACCTCCGTTGCTGATCAAGATCCCGGCAGCGTGGCAGATGGCTGAGCACCGGATTTTGTGGATCGGGCAGGAGACGGCGGGTTGGAGCTGGGAGGGTGAACGACTGCGCGCGGACGGTCTAGGTTGGGATTACCCCGATATCGCATCGCTGGGTGACTTCGCGCAGCACGAGGAAGCGGTCGAGGCGATGACCTACGGCTACGGCGAATTCGACTTCGCCGCCAATCACCCCGCCAGCCGGGGGCCGTTCTGGCGATACTTCCGCTGGGTGCGCGAGGCGGTGCAGGCGTATGGCTCAACCAGTATGGTTTGGACGAACGTCGTGCGGTGTTCGGCCAACTCCGGGCAGGGGTACACGCCCTGGGCGGTCCCCAAAGCGATCCGGTCCGACTTTCTGATTAGGCAACGCGGATTGCTGGCCGCCGAGATCGAGATCCTGCGTCCGACCCTGACGATCTTCGTAAGCGGCCCATACTACGACGTCTTCGTGAGCGACGAGTTTCCAGGTTGCGAGAGTGTCGCGCTGGCGCCATTCCCGATCCGGCAGGCAGCTCGCTACACCCATCCCATCCTACCGAGGACGAGCTTTCGCACCTACCACCCCGGCTATCTCAACAGGAACGAGCTGGGGTTTCGACCGATCCAGACGATGATCGACCTCTACGTGGCGGAACGATGAATGGCGTCTGTCCGTCTCAGTCCGAAGTCCGGCCTGCCTCGTCATACGACCTGACGAGATGCCTCAAGTTTGGTGATGGCGGTCCGTAGCTGACGATGGCCACGTCGAGCCCGTGCCCCCGTGCCAGCCGCAGCGCCCGCAATAAAGCTCCGTCGATCCACGCGTCCGGGTTGCCGAAGGCGCCGCCGCCCAGCCGGGTAAGCAGCACGCGGTTCGAAGCGCCGCGCACCGAGTTCAGCACCCCGGCCAGCAGCGTGCCCTCGTAGGCGGCCTCCAGTACGAGTCGGGCGAACGGCGCCCACGCCGCGGCCGGCAGGCGCGCGTAGGCCACCGGCAGCGCCGAGCAAAAGATCTGGCTGACCATTGGGCGCGGCGCCGACCCGTCGGTTACCTCGACATCCGTGTGCAAACCGAGCCGCAACCGGCCGCGCAATTTGTCGAGGGTGTCCTCGTCTGCCGTGCCAAGGTATTCGGCAATTGCCGCGAGACCTGATCGCGATGGAAGCGCATAGCCGTTGCGCATCATCCACAAGCTCCCCAGGTCAGTGCTAAGGCGCCGCGCGAGAGCGTCCCCGAGGTCGGCGAGGCCGTCGAGCTGGCGATCCGCCGTTTGCCCGGTCTCGCCTGCCACAGGCGCAAGGTAATTGCGGTAGATCGTAGCCGCGCCGGCCGCCATCGCGCAGGCCGGCCCTTGTGTGCGGTCGTACGCGTAGCCGGCGACGCCGGTTTCGGGCGTGACCTCCGGTCCGACCATCTCTAGCATGTTGAACTGCGAGGCGACTTGAAACAGCGCGCCGCGATTCGCGCTTGCCCGGTGCATCGCCCGCACGTCGCCCTCGACGATGGACAGCCGCAGCCGGCCCCGACTCTGCACGCCCGCCGCAGCGGTGCGTAGTTCCGAGAGGGAGGGCAGCGTGAGTGTGCCGACTCCGAAGCTCTCGCCCGTACCCTCTCGGATGAGACGACCATTGAGTACGCCCAGCCGCGCCTGCGTTTTCCCGTAGCTCTCTTCCTCGAATCCAGTCAGCCGCTCGAACCAGTCCATGGCGCTCCCTCTTCGACATGCCTATCACCGCCTAAGTGCCCAGGCGCCTCCGATTCGAATGGTTTGACCTCGATCAGGTCGTAACCGAACGAGTCCTTGCGCACCGTGATGGTCACGAGACCTCGTAGCTGGGCAGCGTCATCGCGACCCTGACGACCTGCGCACGCGCGGGGTCGTTGCCGGTCGTGACCGTCGCCATGACGGCTGCGCCGACGATGCCGGCGCCGACGAGCTAAAGCGCGCGCGCTCGTCGCGCCCCAGCAGAGGCTAGGAGGCGCGCATTACCGAGATCGGCGGTTTGGCGCCCATCGACGTGATACCGTCCGACCGCATCCTGCAGCACCGCGACCCCGTCCCGGGTCTCCACGTGGGTTAGGCCTGCGCTCGCATACGCCGACCATCGCGCTTCGATGTCCGAAACCATCTCCGGCAGCGCGTCCTTATTGGGCACCGCGTCCCAGGCTCGTCGCAGATCATCGACGGCAGGTGCGCCGAAGAGAGCGAGCCGTGCCACTGCGGCCTTGATCTCGGGGTCGTACGCGAGAAGCGCGTACCAATTCGCATCCGGGATGCCGGCCGAGGAAGCCGAGGTCTGGCGCGTGCGCACGAACGGCAGGATCAGCGCGGGGACGATCAGGAACAGCGAAGCCCATGCCCACCCGACGGCGTTGAGGCCCTTGCGGTGGGCCAGGACGTAGCTGGCTGCGGCCGCGATAAGGGCGACCAAGAGGTAATTGCCGGAAGCGGATAACAGCATGATCCTCGGCTCCGTAGGTGGCGACGGTCAGCGGCCGTGCACCTCTGAGTGTGGAAAATGAGGGATTGTCGGTCCGTCGATTGTCAAGCCGTGGATCGGGCTGTGTCCTGCGATGGACGCGCGGACGATCATCGGCTGGAACCTTCGGCGGCTGCGCGTCGAGCGCGGGCTGTCACAGGAGCGTTTGGCGCTCGCGGCCAGCATCGACCGGGCGTATGTCGGACGGGTCGAGCGCGGCTCGGAGAACGTCACCGTCACGACGCTGGAGGCGATGGCGATGGTCCTGTCCGTCCCGGTCGCGAGCCTGCTGATCGAGCCCGATCCCGACGCCCTCAAACCGATGCCGCTGCGGGCGGGACGTAAGCCGGCGTCGTAGCCACGTCGTCATGAGGTGATTCCGCCGCGGTCGCGAGGCCCCTGAGATCCATGAGGATCAGCCGAAGCTCGCGCCACGGCGACGTTGCGGATGCGGACGGTCCGGGTTCCTGCGTGCCGAGCAGGACGACGAGCTTCAGCACCATTGCGTCGAGGGTCCATGCGGGGGTAGCGATCAGCGAATCGGCCTTGTCGAGGACGGCCCCATCAAGCTCGGCCTCGGCCACCTGGGCGGCCGTCAGGCCGATGCTGCAGGCTGCCTCGTTCCAGCGACGCTGCCGGCGCTGGAGAAGCCGCTCCAGGCGACGCCGGTGGCGGCCCGATGAGACGACCCGCGCGATGGTACCGGCCTCGCCGGCATAGCGATGCGACCCGTCCCAGTCCGGAGGCAACGGCACCCGCGGATGATCCATCTGAGCAAGAAGCATTGCTTCAAGGCGGTCGCAACACGCCAGTGCGGCCTCGTGCCGGTCCAGCAGCGCCTGAAACTCAGCGAACAGCCCCGGTATTGGGTCAGTGACCGGTCCGTGGGCGGCTGCATGGGGCGGTGGTCGCCCGGCACCTGTCGCCCTCCTTCTCAGTGCCGGTAAGCCGCCGAGGAGGGCGAGTAGGCGTCGGCGGGTCGGTGATCTCCGTGCCGGTGGGGAGACACCGGCGGATGGGCCTTCCTCGTGCCAGTTCACCTCAATATTCCTCGGCGAGGAGGACAGTGAGTACACGAGTAGTGACGGACGTATCCGCTGGGTCCGGTGAGGCGGAGCGCCCGGAGCGGTCGTAGTAGTCGATCTTCCAGAATACCCGCTCGCCGACGACCTCGACCGCACCGAAGTCGCGCTCGCCATGCGGGTCGTTGTCCGCGTCGAAGCGGTCGAAGGCAGCAACCGCGTCAAGGATGGCCTGCTGGCGTCCGCGGCCGAGCGCGACGATGCCGGCGGTGAGCACGAGGGTGCCGCCGGAGAGCGTGCGGCGGAGGATGTCGTTGAGCGCAGCGATGCGATCCGCGTCGAGGACGACGGTCATGGGAACCTCGGGGGATGGGAGGGGTGGTGCGATGCGGCGGACGATTGGCATCGGCGCTGGGGCGCCCGGGCTGGCGATGCCTGGCTCGGGCGCAGGACGCTGCCGGGGGATTATTCGTTGCCGGGGGGCATCAGGGCGAGCTCGCCGGGCTGACGGAGGAAGGTCCCTTGCTCAGGGAAGTCCCGCCAGCGCATCGAGAATACCCGGCCGTTCATGCCGATGATCTCGGCTTCCCACCAACCGTATTCGGGCCCCTCATGGGCGAGGACGATGCTGCCGAGCCCGATCTCATCGCGGTCGCGTGGGACAGAGTTGCCGACGAAGTTGTGGTCGCCGATCTTCGGTGTCGCCGGGCCATCCGTCGCCCCCTTCGCTCCAGCAAATCCGACCGGGACCGCAGCGCCTCGGGTCTGCTCGCTGGGCATAGAGGTCTCTGATGGAACGTTTCCGCCGATCACTGTCTCGGCAGCCGTCATTCGGACCGGTTCGTTTCGCTCTTCGGGGTGCTCGGTAATGCTCAAACCGGCGCTCTCGCCGGCCAACAGGACGAGACGACCGTAGAGGTCACGGCGAGCGCCTGGCACGTGCACCTTGCCGCTCGGCAAGATTCGGCCGTGAGCGAGCTGCAAAGCGAGTGCGCGCTGATCGTCACCGGCAATGGGCAACATACGCAGTTTCATCGTGACCGCCGCAGCGGTGGCCGCTTCTGCCTGATTACTGTCGAACCAAGCAGCGCAAGGCTTCCCGCCGCGATTGCGCCCAAACAGCATGAGGGCCGGTAGTTGGGGCACGAGCGAGTTCTCTTCGACAAGCGTGGGAATGGACTGGATCGCCATTTCTGGACTCCTAAAACGACGAAGGCCCCCAGGATGGGGGCCTTGTTCGGAGACTTTACTGATGCGCACACTTTGCTTTGCGCAGAATCGTTGTCGGGTGCGCGCGGTAGCCGTAACTATCGGTGCAAGACACACCATTTCAATGGGATGCTGAGCACCAATTAAATTGGGAACTACCGTCTCCCGTACAACACCATTACGATAACATATACCGCCTCATTGTAAACACAGGATATAAACGGTCTGATGTATAAAGCGAAAATCTATAGATACCGCCTTGAATTTCTTGTTAAAGGATTAGATAAATATTTATAAGTCAATCAGGATTTGATCCTGTATGAAGATCTACTCGTCTTGCTAAAATAAATAAATAGTCTGAAATTATTAGAGAAATCGCTTTGCTGCGCTCCATATAAATTCCGCACTTACATGAGCAGCGTAGCCCTGATAATCGTCATCTTTCTGTTCATCAGCATAGTCACAGACGGCTTTAACAATAATTGCAACGGGTCGAGGCTTACCGCCCCCCCTAGCTGCAGCAGCAACGCTGTATGCCTCCATATCGATACCAAGAATACCTCGGTGCTGATTAAGTAAGCTATCAAAAGTCGGCTTATGTGCTACTACAGCCGCACCAGAAACAAGTGGTCCAAAATGGACGCCTAAATCCGACCGAGGTTTACTGCCTGCAAATTTAAGCTTTATTTTAGCCATAGCGGAAGCATCTTCTGCAAGGTCCTTCAGATCCGGGATAACGTCTTCGTCAAGATCCAATTGATGAGGCTGCGGCAAGAACTTAGGTTGCTTGTCTTCAGAAATGATTTTTCCACTCCCCCAATCCCATGTGGGATCTGCTACGATTATGTCCCCAATCTGCACCTTTTCGAAACGGCCAGCGCAAATGCCGACCATCGCGATAAAGCGGGGGCGGAACTGATGTATAACTTTCGTCGCCAACACAGCCGATGCAGGCATTCCCATACGCGGGGCTGCGGCTGCGACAACAGAAAATGTTCCACGCTCTCCTGTAATCGTGCCAGATAGATAACGAGTATCATCATGAGCTAGACGCAAAGGCTCCCAATCGCAAAGTCGTTTTACTGCGTCATACTCAACTTTATCCAAAGCGCAAATTATTACTAAATCCGTCCCATATGTCTTTCCATCTCTAAATCCTTCTGAATTCTTGAATGCAGTTATATAATTTATTTTTGCCCCTAGTTGAGAAATCCAAAGATCCGAAGTATCTCTATAATGAACTATAGACCATAGCTGTTCGGCAAATACGGGGCCGAACTCCTCGATAACGTCTTCGTAAGCCGTAATGCCGACTATATAAGTCGGTCGAATAAGATCTTCGTTTCTATTTAATTCATGCAAAATCTCAAGTCCTCCACCCCGCCTTTCAGTCTCACCGAAGCGCCGGGGAAGATTCACGTCGAGCAGCATGAGATCGTAGTGGTTAAGCGATAGATTTTCTATTGCCTGAAAGGCAACGAGTACGTGTGTTATATTAACCGCCTCAACTCCGTACTTTTCCAGAGCGACATGTATACGTCCATATTTCTGAGTATCATCCTCGACTACAAGCACTTTTAGCATTATAAATACTCCGGCAGATGCGCGCTAATAAGTTCGGTTAACTGCAACTTCCAATCATCGACATTAGATCTATAATGCACCGTCCCTAAATAATGGGGAAACCGCTTTTTTAGTTCGCCTTTGAGTTCAATCAACGTTACCTCTTCAGTCTCTTCTCCAAACCGGTCAAAATGCGTGACAACGATAACCGGTATCAGAGCCTCTTCTCGAGCCATCTGCCTCAATATTTCTCGCCCAGCGAAGTGGTGCGGTCGCCCACCGTCCTCTTCAACAGACCTGTCGTAATTGCGCATGGTCATATCCAGAAGTATAAGATCTATATTTCCAGCAAAAACGGCACGCAATCCGCTTTGAAACGATTTTGCGATACTTATCTCAGATGAAATATAGTTTTCTTGTATAAATCGGGTCAGATCGTGAGCTTTTTCTTCATCATCTTCTACTATCAAAATTTTCATCAATGTAAACCCCGCGGATCTATAAGTAACTGAGCCACGAAATCCCCATCATCGCGAAGTACAGCTAAACCATGATCGCAACGCAGATCAAAATTCAGCAGCTTCCAAATTTTTGGATATCCAGATCCGCCTTCCTCACCGAGAAGCTCGGCCGCTTTTTCGTGTCCATAATCTTCGTTAATGCTTTTAATTTTTAAGTCGAGCTTAGGTAGGTCCACAGCAGGCGGAAGGTCATTCCTAACTTCCAGCAAGAATGATTTTTCGCTAAATTCAACGCTCACAATAAGATTTAGCTCGGAACGGTTGTGAGCACCGTGGAACGCGGCATTGTCAAGTAACAAGAAAAACAAGCGGGCAAATGTCGGAAGAGATGAGCCCTTCAATATTACTACTACATTTGATTCAAACTTTGCAGATATCGATACATTAGCGTAGTAAGTTTTAACGGTCTGAAGACCGGCCTGATAAGCAATCTCAAGATCGTAGTCCTGATACTCATTATTTCCAGATAAAGTGAACCAGCTCGCTACCCTATCAATTGCTGATCTGACTTCAGGACGAACCATGTTGATAGCAGTCATTACACCCGGGACGTATAAAGCTGTGCTATTTTCTCTCAAATCTTCTTCGAGCTTATTTAGAGACTCGTTAAATTCTTGTAGTACAGAAGTGAATAAGTTCTCACGCACACGATTTAAATTATGTTCGGTCACTTTCCAAAATTGATCGAGTACTGAACTAATGAAATCTTCATACATCTCCGTTTGCGCGTTTCTATATTCCATATTTTGAAGTACCGATTCACTCAAGCTATAGTTAAACAACCCGTTTGGCGTCTTCTCAGATCTTATTCGAAGCAAACTTCTGTTCAGTTTATCGATCTGTTGATCGATCTTTTCAGAAAAGGCTGATAAAGACGCCGATAAATCTGATTTAATATTTTGGACGTCAGTCTGGATCCGGTCTGCCCAAAAGATATTATTTTGGTAACTGCCGCTTTCCGAATCCTTGTTCGTAATGAGATTTCGACCGACTAAAGGTCCGCGAAGTTCCCTCAGAACATACCCATGTCGAATGTTTGTGCTCAAATTCGAATTTAAGCCATACTCTTTGCTTGTAGTTAGTAACTCCCATAGCTCAACTACCATTTTTCTAAACAAAGATCTACGTTCATTCAATGGAGTGTTCAGAGTTATGACTGTAACTTGGTCTCCGAGTTCTCCTAATGCAGAACGCACAATACGTTCGATGCTTCCGAGATTCGAGTCGCCTGCCCCATACTGCGCCATCAATCGATATCTATTCCAATTCTCCCGCATTCTAACATCAATTGCTCTTCTTATACCGTCAACATTCACATAAACTTTACTTCGATCTAAACGCCGGGCTGTATCACGAACTACTTGACGAGTTCTAATTTCCCGCAGCTCGTCTTTAAATTGAGATGGAGGCTGCTTCCCTTCGCTAGCAATTAGATCGTTCAATTCGACTAATATAGTTGCACGCTCATCCTCGACCGCTCTCGTGCTTTCCAAAGCAAGCGACTGGTCTAGAACGTCTGGAACACATATTTGACGTAGAAAATAAACTAGTTGGATCCGAGAAAGAGTATTTGGATTTTTCAAAAGCTCCGATGCTTTTTTAACATTAGAACGCTTTAGTACGTCTCGAAAAGCATCTGCTCGCTCTGCATCATATTCTGGAGAAATGTACCACGAATAAGCGTCAAGAATTATTGCAACGCTCAGTCTTCCTCGGGTTGGAGACTTCGACATAGGAAGATTATGCGTAAGTAGAATTTGTTTTACGATTTCCGTAAGAGGCAGAACGACGGCAAAATATTTTGAGATAGCAAGCAGCTCTCCTGCCACATCTGCGCATTCAGCAATTTGCCCTTGCCTAAGATGGCATTGAACAAGCAATAATAATGCTTCGAGTTTCTTCAGTCTCGGACTTCTTTCTGTGCTTAACCGATCAAGTATATCAATTGCTTCTAATTCTTTATTATTCCTTATCCAAGATAATGCATTAAAATATTTCGTCCTAGACGATGGTATAAGATCACCATCGGTGATTGGTATCGTCCAAGATGGAAGAGAAATCGCGTTTAATGCGATGATTGTTGAGGAATTTGGGTGTTGAGCGAGTTGGTTTTGTAAAATTCTATTCGTCGTAGATGATGTAGTATAACTGAATGCAGAAAGAGGATGCTCCTCGGCCGTACGAAGCGCGTGAAATGTTTGCGAGCGGGACGATGCAAAAGCTCGATCATCGTTTCCTTGGCGTTCTAAAACCGCTGCAAGGGAAGAGGCCCATGCAGAGCTCGCATATGTAGTTACAAGTTTCCGAAGTCGCAGATTAGCTTCAACTCCTCCCTCGTTAAAATTCGCTATCGAATTTAAGTCGGCGCAAATTGACGAAACTAGAGACTTCCCCCCCGTCGTTTTACTATTTATTGTAAAAGTACTATCGATATGAAGCGCAGAACGAATTGCGATATAGATTTTTTCAATGCTTAATTCGTCTAACTCCATACAAGAAACTTTTTGTAGTACTTCATTATACTCTGCGTTGGTGTAACGATCCAGTAGTTCGATAATTTGGGGGTCTAGATCCACATAACTTAGCTTATCTCCCAAAATTATGTTTATTCGGGATAAGCTTTTGTCATCGATTGTTTTTGCGATCTTTCCTGTGGCTGCCAAGAATTGTGTTGAGTCGCTCAAAGAAAGTGGTGCAGTTGATACCAGACTCTGTAGCGTCAACACCAACAGAAGATATCGATCTATAACAGGTAGATTGTCTGCTTCCCATATCATAATTCCTGCAGTAGCTTCATCTATAGCTACTTGCTGGCCCATGATAATATGCAGTAAATAATCGTATCCGTCTTTGAGTGGATTTAGCTCCGTTAACAGGCGTTCAAGCTCAGTTGCGGAGACACCAGCTAGCAATCTATAGCTAAGCCAGCTCGTTGCTAGTCGCATCAGTGATGGAGACTTTACGTCCTTCATTATATTTTTTACAAAGTTATTTTTGGCACTATAACCCTTCGATAACAGCAGATGCGTTAACCTTTGATCTATGAGCCAAATAGAAATTCCAAACGTTTCTTGAACGCTATCAAGAATTTTCTCAACTCCTTGTAAATCCGATATAAAAAATAGCTGCTCACATTTTCTTTTGAGGTCGAGGAAGGCGTTCAATTCTACTGAATAGACGGAGATCGTGCTTACCGCCCAAGCGAGCTCCCTGCTGAAGCCAGCATAGTAGGGAAGCCCACGGATCGGTAGGCTTCCTATTCTTTGAGGAAAAGGGCTTGGCCAGATGAGACTTCTGTAAGATGGATGCGACGCAAAATCACTTCCTACCATAAGTAAAGTTTGACAATCTGCCTTGTGCCGAAAACTCGCCAAACCTTTTCTAACATTACTATTTTGCCTTATTTTCATACGAGCTCTATCAAATTCGTCGCTCGAGCCGGCAGCTTGTTTTCTATGAGTGGTTTTTTTATTTGCCATTGCTTTACAAAAATCTTCCAATACACTTCTAGTGACAGACTTTTATATCAGATAGTAGGTATCTTACACTGTTTGCGGAGTTTAATAAGTTATTTGCGTCGGTCAACAATTTATTGAAGCGTGAGAGATCTCCAAACTCCGATCTAGCAAACAAATATAGTGGTTGCCATTTTGTAGCATTGATGAACTATTTCGAGCAAACCTCGCTGTTTTATCACTCAACAAAAATGATATGCGGCGCTTTCAGATTCATTCTGAAGGTTTGAACGATAGGTTCGCACGGGAATTTATAAAGGAACTATATAAGTCGTTGATAGAATATCATCTCACCCGCTAAACTCGGTTGGACGTGTTTAATTAAATTTTTTTGAGACCCAAAAACTAGAAAGGCTTTGTACACACAACATGCTTTTACAGTTTTGAAATTGATCTTAATGGGAAACTACAAAATAAGCCTTTTATGCTCCAAACAGAAGCTGATGACCAAATTTCGATTCGACTTTAATTAGATTCTAAACTGTGGTATTCGCAGAATTGCATCGGCTTTCGTTTTCAAGGAAACGCTGCCGTAACGGTCGCCCACATTCTTAGTCGCCCAGCCGCACAGCGCATCGATTACATTGGCTGATATACCTGCTTCGGTTGCAACAGTGCGGAAGCGGTGCCGCCAGCCATGATTGGGGCTCACCCCGCGGTCGCTAACGTGCTCGCGCGCGAACTCGCCAAGGCGGTTCTTAACAGCTTGCAGTGGCCCCGTGATCGCCCCCTCGGTGCCCGGCACTAGGAATAGCCGCTCTTCGCGTACGCTCTGGACGAACGCCGGGAAGCCAAGTTCGATAAGCTGCGGATGGAGGGGCACTTCCCGCGCCTGCTTGGTCTTCACTGCGCCAGCCTCCGGCGTGATTCTGAGCACCCATACGCCTTCAGGATGGCCCTCAATCTGCTTGAGGTGGAGGTCCTGCCGGCGCATTTGCGCGATCTCGCCAACGCGGGCGCCCGTGAAGGCGAGCACCCAGGGTATCCAGCGTTTAGCCGCAAGGGTCTGAGGCAATTCCCGACCGGCTTGCAGATGCATGGACGCTTGCAGGATGGCGCGCGCTTCCTCGGTAGTGAATTCGCGCTCACGCAGCTTTATCTTTGCAACCCTGGCCACGTTCACATCGACGGCCGGATTAACGGGCAGGCGGCCGTCAACGACCGCCCAGCCAAACACCGATTTGAGGGCAGCCAGATCGCTATTCTTCACGGTCGCTGCCGAAAGCGGCTCGCCATTGCGCTTCTTGCTGGCGAGGCGGAAATCCCGAAACCGGCGCACGTCATCGGCGGTCACTCGGCGGGCGTCTTCGTGATCGAGAAAGGCGTGGAGCTGCCGCATCGTGTTGGTGTACGACTCGCGGGTCGAGGGGGACTTGCCGGTCCGCTCTGCCTGCCGCCACCAGGCTTCAATGAGTTCACTGAGCAGCACAGGCTTAACAGCCGGCTGTGACATAGGCGAAGCGGCCGCTTGAGGTGCCATGGGTGGCGCCTCGGGCTCACCACGCGCAAGCGCCGCGAGGGCCAGACTTGCACGCTGAACCTGAGACGCAACGGCCTTGGCGACCCGCAAGGTACTGATCTCGTCGGCATCGACGTCATGGAGGTCGAGCACGGTCTCCGCCTGGAGCCGACACCACCTTTGGAGTTCCTCGACCTTCTCGACGCTTCTCAGATCGAGAGCTGCTCGCACGGTGGTGCGTCCATCATCGCGGTTCTCGACGCTTCCAGGCGAGGCGCGCCAGAGATGGTGGTACAAATCGGTCGGCCAGAAACGTTGCTGGCTGGGATTCTCGCGGTACAGCCCAAGCCAGTGCACGTACATCCACTGTGCGCGCTCAGCCGCTTGGCGCTCGCTTAGAGAACGGGGTGCCGCACTGTATTCCATAACCGCCGGTTTCGCATCGGTCGTGCCGTTCGACGGACGGCGGCGCAGGTCCGCCCACTGGGACTCAAGCTTCGCGAGTTCCTCGGAGTGCAGCCGCTTCGCTTCTTTCGGATCGCTCGTACGAAGGCTGAAAACAACCTCGCGGCGGCCGACTACAGCGACGAGGTCAGCCGGCACGCGCTTGCGAAAACGGTAGACGTGCGCATCTTTTCGGAGCTGCGGTCGAGACATCGAAAGGACCACTGTGTACCACCCTTGTGTACCACACGGGCTGGCTAACACCATGATCTGTCTGAACTTCTTTGCGGATCAGCGGCTTAGCCAGCTGATGGTGCCCAGGAAAGGACTCGAACCTTCACCTCTTGCAAGACTGGTACCTGAAACCAGCGCGTCTACCAATTCCGCCACCTGGGCTCGCCGGGCGCTCGGCGCCGACGAAGGCTCGTTTAGGGGGTGGCATCGGTGGCGTCAATCGGGATTCCGCATGTGCGGGCGTTCGACCGCCCGGTGTGATCGTGGCGCTCGCCTCGGCGCGGATGGCCGGCCCGATGGCGAGCGCCAGCGCGTCAGAGGCTCGGTGCCGGCTCGCCGTCCTCCACGTCCGGCGTGCGCGACCGGGACCGGCGATCGAGCAGCGACCGTCCGAGCGCGCGGAACGGCGCGACGAGCCGGCGGGCGTCCTCGGCGCGTTCCATGAAGCGCTCGCCGCTGCGGATCTCCTTGTCGAGGCGGGCCATGGTCCGGGCGAGCGACGGATCGTCGTCCTGCAGCCAAGTCTCGACCACGCGGGCGAAGGCGATGACGACGCCCTGGAGCTTGAGCCGGCCGAGCGGGCCCTCGGTGTCGATCCCGGCCGCGGCCAGCATGTAACGGTGGGAGTTCAGGGCCATGCCGTTCAGGGCCAGCATCGACAGCACGTCGCCGCGCAGCGCGAACGAGATGCGCCGCAAGGCCGGCTTGTACGGCGTCATCGCGTCGAGCCGGCGCATCAGCACGTCGAACAGCCGCTCGCGGGTCGGCTCCTCCGCGAGGTCGGCACCGTCCTCCTCGAGCACCTTGCGGTCGATGATCCGGGCGAGGCCGGCGAGAATCGCGCCCTTCGACGGGAACAGGTCGCGCAGCTCCGCCAGGCTCAGACCCGCCTCGCGGGCGATGTCGCCGACCTCGATGTCGTTCCAGGGCTGCTCGGCCGCCAGCCGCATCAGTGCCTCCACCGCCGCCTCGCGCGGGGGCTGCGTCGGCGCCTCGTGATGGGCGCCGGGATCCGCCGGCTTGCGGCCCTTCTTCGGCGAGCCTGCTGTCTCGGTCATGCGGCCTGCTCCTGGCTGATCTCGCGCGCGCTCCGAAGGGGCGACGCGCCTCGTGACGATCGACGCGCGAAACGGTCGATCCTGTCCCGCTCCCTATGTAGGGACGCGGGCGGAGGAGGGCAGTGCCTTTGTGCGCGCTTGCCGCACGAGGGCGATGGCACGACATGCCCATTGGGCGCACGCGAGGCGCGGTGTTCGACCATGGCGGCACGATCGCGCGCCGGCCTTGCCCGCCCTGCTCTCCATCGCGGCCGTGGTCGGCAACGCGGTGGTGGATCATGGGCCGAAAGCGCTTGCGGCGCCGGCGCGGTGAGCGACAGGCCTCTCATCGCGGGATGACGGAACCGCGAAGCGCTCGGATCGACCGCCCGAACGCGATGTCCGCGCCCCGATCGAAGATGCGCGTGCGCCGAAGCGTCCCCTACTCTGCCGCAATTCGAGGCGGCGCCGGGTAGCCCCGCCCATCGTTGGCGGGATGGCCGGAAGGCGCTCGCCCCGCCTCCTCCGGGTCGTCGCGCGCGCCGACGAAGCGGGAGAACAGGCGGACGATCAAGCGGGAGAGGTCGTCCATCAGCACGAAGATCGCCGGCACGAAGACCAGCGACAGGCCGGTCGAGACGATGAGGCCGCCGATCACCGCGATCGCCATCGGGGCCCGGAACTCGCCGCCGATGCCGAGCGCCATCGCGGAGGGCACCATGCCGGCGGCCATGGCGATCGTGGTCATCACGATCGGCCGCGCGCGCTTGCGGCCGGCATCGATGATCGCGGTGGTGCGGTCGACGCCGCGCCCCATCTCCTCGACGGCGAAATCGACGAGCATGATCGCGTTCTTCGTGACCACGCCCATCAGCATCAGGATGCCGATGACGACGGGCATCGAGATCGGCTTGTGGAACACCAGCAACCCGAGGATCGCGCCGCCGATCGACAGCGGCAGCGAGAATAGGATCGTCATCGGCTGCAGGAACGAGCCGAACAGCAGGATCAGCACGCCGAACACCATCATCAGCCCCGCGCCCATGGCGAGGGCGAAGCCGGAGAACACCTCGCCCATCACCTCGGCGTCCCCGGTCTGGCTGATGGTCACGCCCGGCGGCAGGGCCTGGGCGGTCGGCAGGTGCATGACCTGGTCGATCAGCGAGCCGAGGGCGTCCGAGCCCTGCATGTCGCCTTCCAGCGCCACGCGGATCGCCCGGTCGTAGCGGTCGATCGCGGTCGGGCCCTGCCCGAGAGACAGGTCGGCCACCGTCGAGAGCGGCACCGCGGCGCCGCCCTTGACCGGGACCTTGAGGGTCTCGAGCTGGGCGAGGTCGCCGCGCAGGGTCTCGGGCAGCTGCACCCGGATCGGCACCTGACGGTCGCGCGCGTTGAACTTGGCGAGGTTGGCGCCGATGTCGCCGATGGTCCCGACGCGCACCGTCTCGGCGATCAGGTCGGTGGAGACGCCGAGATCGGCCGCGACCCCGGCCTTGGGGCGGATGCGGATCTCCGTGCGGTCGAGCGGCGCGGTCGAGATCACATTGACGAGGTGGGGCACCTGAGCCGCCTCGCGCTGGAGGCGCTGCGACACGTCGGCGACCACCGCCTTGTCGGGGCCGGCGATGATGAGCGCGAGATCGCGCTGGCCGCCCTCGCGCAAAGCCCAGAACCGGATGTCGGGCTGCTGCCGCAGGATCGCGCCGACGGCGACGTCGACCTCCTTCTGCGTGCGGTGTCGCGTGTTCTTCGGCGTCAGGTTGATGGTCAGCGAGGCGAGCCGCACCTCCTTCTTCCCCGGCAATTGCCGGCCGCCGTCGACGAACACGCTGCGGACCTCGGGCAGCGTCCGGATCTTGTCCACCAGCGCGTCGGTGACGCGCGTGGTCTCGGCGAGCTTGGCGCCGGGCGGCAGCTCGACCACGAACAGCGTGCGGGCCGCGTCCTCGGCCGGCAGGAAGCCGGACGGCAGCAGGCCGGTGGACAGGATGGAGGCGGCAAAGCAGGCCAGCCCCGCCACCAGCGTCACGAACTTGTGCCGCACCGACCACGCCACGAGGCGGGTGTAGCCGCGCATCACGACGCCTTCGCGCGTGTCCTCCGGCCCGTGGTCGCGCAGGAAGTAGGCGGCGAGCAGCGGCGTGATCAGGCGCGCCACCAGCAGCGACATGAACACGGCGGCCGCGATCGTCAGGCCGAACTGCTTAAAGTACTGCCCGGCGATGCCGCCCATGAACGAGACGGGGGCGAAGATCGCGATGATCGTCGCGGTGATGGCGATGACCGCGAGGCCGATCTCGTCGGCCGCCTCGAGGGCCGCGCGATAGGGCGTCTTCCCCATCCGCATGTGGCGGACGATGTTCTCGATCTCGACGATGGCGTCGTCGACCAGAATGCCGGTCACCAGCGTGATCGCGAGCAGGCTGACGGCGTTCAGCGAGAAGCCGAGCGTGCTCATCACCCAGAAGGTCGGCAGCACCGAAAGCGGCAGCGCCACCGCCGCGATCAGCGTCGCGCGCCAGTCCTTCAGGAACAGCAGCACGACGATCACCGCCAGCGCCGAGCCCTCCAGCAGCCCGAGCATCGCGGAATGGTAGTTGCCGACCGTGTTGGTGACGGAGGTGTCGATCAGGTCGAAGCGCACGCCCGGGTTGGCGGCGTGCAGCGACGCGATCCGGTCGGCCACGCCGACCGAGACCTCGGCGTCGCTGGCGCCGGCCGAGCGCGAGATCGCGAAGGCGACCACCGGCTCGCCGTTGAAGCGGGCGAAGGTGCGCGGCTCCTCGGCGGTGTCGGTGAGCGTGGCGAGCTCGTCGAGCCGCACCTTGCGGTTGCCGGAGACGACGATCGATGTGGCGCCGAGCGTGTCGAGGGTCGCCGAGGCCGCGAGCGTGCGGATCGACTGCTCCTGGCCGCCGACCTCGCCGCGTCCGCCGGCCA